>JAZQKT010000132.1:0-8115 GCA_045542295.1 Acutalibacteraceae bacterium | reverse complement strand
CGCCTGCTGCAAAGATGTCTGCCTTGATTGTGTCGCCCACGTTGAGATCACCTTCGAGCTTGAACTCTTTGAGTGTCTTCTTGGGAGCTACGTCAGCCTTCTTGAAGTGGCCCATCATGGGCTTGTTCACACGCTGAACCTTTACGTCGCCGAAGCCAAGCTGAACTGCTTCATAACCGTCGTTTTCGATTGTCTTCTTCATAACGACTGTGCAGGGACCTGCTTCAACTACTGTTACGGGAACTACATTTCCCTTTTCGTCGAAGATCTGTGTCATACCGATCTTCTTGCCGATGAGTGCTTTCTGCATATTGCTTTCCTCCTGTTAGGTTATTGGTTGACTCTTCTGAGCCAACATGACCTGCATTTGTTGAAATTAAAGTTTGATTTCGATTTCAACGCCTGCGGGAAGCTCAAGACCTGTCAGAGCTTCAACTGTCTTAGCTGAGGGTCTGATGATGTCGATAAGCCTTTTGTGTGTTCTCTGCTCAAACTGCTCTCTGCTGTCCTTATACTTGTGAACAGCACGAAGGATTGTAACGATCTCTTTCTCGGTCGGGAGCGGAACCGGTCCCGAAACGCGTGCGCCTGTACGTTTAGCGGTTTCCACAATTTTCTCTGCGGACTGGTCTACAAGTGCATGATCGTAACCCTTAATTCTGATGCGGATTTTTTCTTTCACTGCCATGTGAATTTCGCCTCCTTAAATAGTTGGCGGGCAAAACTTACAACGTGCCGCGTTTTTCTTTACGGTACATTATAAAACCGGTACTGGCTGGGGTCACAGTCAATTCCGGACGGCAGATCGCTCTGCCGTTGTACACGAGGTTCGCAAGTACCTTATGTACTCCTAGTTCTTTCGCCCGGTTTAAAATCGGACATACTCCGTGGAAATTTCCCCGTTCAAGACGGGCCACCTCCCACATCAACGCATGTTTTTACGCATTTTCACAGCGTACTTACGTATATTAACACATAACAAAACAAAAAGCAAGTATTTTTTTCGTTTTTTTAAAATATTTTTTCAAGGTTGTATAATCATATTCCAAAACCACAATATATAGTGATTTTTAATTTATCTTACCCTTAAAAAATCAGCACACTAAAAGACCGAAGCCCCTAATTTAAAGAGAGCTTCGGTCTTGATTTATTTGTCAATTCTACTTGCGGTAACGGTTAAAGTATTGCTTTTGACCATTGCAATCCCATCCGACAGCCTTGCCGTAAAAACAGCCTCGCCGTCACGCTTTACGGTAATAGGTCCGTTTGCTATAGAAATAATTGCGTCGGCATGACCCTTTCTCACGCCGTAGCTTCCGCCCTCATTACCGTTAACACCGTCACAAACAGTAAGTATTACACTATCACAAGCATCTGAATAAACTGTACCTTCAGGCGTAGTAATAACTACTTTTAAACTATTCACAGTCTAACCCACTTCTTTATATTTTTTAAATACATCATCAATAGTTCCGCTCATAAGGAAGCATTGCTCGGGGATATTGTCACATTCGCCACCCAGGACGATTTCTGCAGATTCGACCGTTTTTTCAAGAGGAACATAAACACCCGACTGTCCTGTAAAGCTTTCTGCTACATGGAACGGCTGACTCATAAAACGCTGTATTCTTCTTGCTCTTCTTACAAGCGCACGGTCCTCGGCAGACAACTCCTCCATACCCAGTATTGCAATAATATCCTGCAGCTCGGCATATTTTTGAAGTACACGTTGTGTTTCTTTAGCAACCGCATAATGTCTTTCACCCACCAAATCGGGAGTAAGTGCTCTTGAAGAGGATTCAAGCGGGTCAACGGCGGGATAAATGCCAAGCTCAACTATTTTACGTGAAAGCACCGTTGTTGCATCAAGGTGCGAAAAGGTTGTTGCAGGAGCAGGGTCAGTAAGGTCATCGGCAGGTACATAAACCGCCTGAACAGACGTAATAGAACCGTTACCCGTTGAAACAATTCTTTCCTGAAGCTTACCCATTTCGGAAGCCAAGGTAGGCTGATATCCAACCGCCGACGGCATTCTTCCAAGCAATGCCGAAACCTCACTGCCGGCTTGTGTGAAACGGAAAATATTATCTATAAATAAAAGCACGTCCTTATGAGCAGTCTCACGGAAATATTCAGCCATAGTAAGACCTACAAGCGGAACTCGGAGTCTGGCACCTGCAGTCTCATTCATTTGACCGAACACAAGCGCAGTTTTATCAATAACACCCGACTGCTTCATTTCATTCCAAAGGTCATTGCCCTCTCTTGAACGCTCACCGACTCCGGCAAAAACCGAATATCCGTCATGTTCAAAAGCAACGTTACGGATAAGCTCCATAATAAGAACCGTCTTGCCAACACCCGCACCGCCGAAAAGACCTATTTTACCGCCTCTGATATAAGGTGTCATAAGATCTATAACCTTTATTCCGGTTTCAAGTATCTCATTAGAAGAAACTATTTCCGAAAAGCCCGGTGCCGGATGGTGTATAGGCCAATGCTTTTCGGTTTCAATTTTAGGACCGCGGTCAATCGGCTTACCCGTAACATTAACCATTCTGCCTAAAATTTCTTCACCTACACAAATTTTTATCGGTTCACCGGTATCCTTTGCAATCATTCCTCTTGACATACCGTCAGTAGGATTCATAGAAATACATCTAACCTCACCGTTGCCAAGGTGCTGCGAAACCTCAAGGGTGAACACTTCATCCTTAACCTTAATTGTCACTGCATTGAATATATCCGGTATTTCGTTTTCATTAAATAAAATATCAACTACCGGACCGGTAATTCGTTGCACCATACCTTCAGATGCTTTAGACATATTAAAACTCATACCCTTTCTGTCTTTTCTGCTATAAATACTCTGCAGAGGTTTCAATAACATCAGCTGTAACCTGGCTCTGACGTTTTCGGTTAATTTGCGACTCAAGCTCCATACAATATTCATTTGCAGTATCATAAGCCGAGCGCATTGTCATCAAGGTTGCCGCCTGCGCCCCAAGCGCCGTTTCCAAAAGCTTTTTATAAAGAATGGTAACTAGAATCTGCTTGGCTGAATTTTCAACAACCGTTTTCTTGTCAGGCAGAAACAAGGCGTTGCTTTTTTGCTCTTCCTGTTCTGCCTCAAAAGTTACCAAATCGCAATATTTGGGACTTTGCTTCATCATATTTGAATATTCGGGGTAGATAAGCTTAACACCCGAAATTTCACCGTTTTTAAGTGAAGTGTAAATTGTTTCAAATAACTTTTGAGCTTCCTCAATGGTGGGTACATCGGAAACAGGAAAGCTTTTACTGTAAAAAAAGCCCTTTTCACTAAAATGGTTCTCTGCCTTTTTACCGCAGAGGAAAATCTTTTTATCTGTTTCATTGCCGCCAAGTACCTCTTCAGCCAAAGAAAGTATATCCGAATTAAAGCTACCGCACATACCCTTATTAGAAGTCATAACAAGAACACACAAGGGTGCATTTTTGTTGCTCGGCAAAAAATGCCTGTTAAATTCCGCCTTATATTTTTCATAAAGGCTCAAGTACTGCTCTTCATATTGCGAATAACCCAAAAAAACAGCATTTAATCTTGAATACTTAACAGTGGCCGCAGTTTTCATTGCCTTTGAAATCTTTCTTGTAGAGCTGATACCCTTAAGCTTCTTTTTTAAACTTTGTATTGTAGGCATATTTAAAACCTCTTTACAAATTCACCGAGCGCAGATTTTACCTCGGCTTTAAGCTCATCGTCCATCTTCCTGCCCGATTTAAGCTTATCTGATAACTCACTGCATTCATTTATGAAATATTCATAAAGCTTTTTCTCAAAAAGCTCAATTCCTTCGGTATCAATATCCTTTGCGTAACCCTCCGAAACCGCAAAAATAAGTATTGCCTGCAAAAAATCGGGAATCGGGGAATATCTCGGTTGTCTTAATGCATCGGTAAGCTGTCTGCCCAAGGTAAGTGCCGCCTTTGTGGTATCATCGATATCCGTACCGAACTGCATAAAGTCGGCAAGCTCACGATATTGCGCCAAGCGTGTACGCAAATTTGAAGAAACCTGCTTCATAAGCTTGCTCTGCGCCGCACCGCCAACACGCGACACCGAAAGTCCCACATTAATTGCAGGACGCTGTCCCTCATTAAACAGCTCGGCATCAAGGAAAATCTGACCGTCAGTAATGGATATAACATTAGTAGGTATATATGCCGAAATGTCCCCGGCCAGAGTTTCTATAATTGGTAGTGCCGTTATCGAACCGCCGCCCATCTCATCTGATAAATGAGCCGCTCTTTCAAGCAATCTTGAATGGAGATAAAATATATCGCCGGGGTAAGCCTCTCTGCCCGAGGGTCTGTGCAAAAGAAGTGAAAGCTCGCGGTAAGCTACGGCGTGCTTTGAAAGATCATCGTATACAATAAGCACGTCCTTGCCACTATACATAAAATACTCTGCCATAGCCGCTCCCGAAAACGGTGCTATATACTGAAGCGCCGCCGAGCCCGAAGCAGGTACTGCAATAATCGTTGTATAGTCCAGCGCCCCGTTTATGCGAAGCTTTTCTCTGATTTCCGCAACCAAGGTGTCCTTTTGACCTATAGCCACATATATACAAATCGTATCTTTACCCTTTTGATTGATTATTGCATCAATGGCAATTGCGGTTTTACCCGTTTGTCTGTCGCCTATAATCAGCTCACGCTGACCCTTTCCTATAGGCACTAACGCATCAACCGCCTTGATACCTGTGTGCAACGGAGTATCAACCGGTGCACGTTCAAGAATGGCAGGGGCTTTAAACTCTATAGGTCGGCGTTCTCTTGAAGGCAAATAACCCTCGCCGTCAATAGGCGCACCAAGCGCGTCAACAACACGGCCAAGCAGGGTTTCGCCCACAGGGACTGACGCAATTCTGCCTACACGTCTTACGCGGCTTCCGCTTTCAATATGCTCAAACTCACCGAAAATTACACAACCGATTCGGTTTTGCTGAATATCAAGCACCATTCCGCGCTCACCGCACTCAAACTCAATAACCTCACCGTACATAATGTCAGCCAGACCGTCCATCCAACAAATACCGTCAGACACGGTCATAACTCTGCCCAACTGATAGGTGTGAACCTTTGGTTTGAAGCTATCAGCTAAATTATTAAACTCTGTTATTAACTCATTTGCGGCATCATTATTAAAAACAGGGTCTCTGGTTAAGCTTCTCTCAAAGTGATAAAGCTCCTCTGAAATAGTTCCGTCATAAACAGTATCACCTATACGCAGCTTAAGACCGCCTATAAGCTCGGGATCCTCCAAAACCCAGAGAGAGGTTTTACCGTTTACCTCCTCCAAAAGCTTTGTTGTAGCAATATCAACCTTTTCAACCAAATCCTTTTCCAGCGGATAGGCAGAGGTGAGCGTAACATAAAGCACCGAGCTGTGCTTCAAATAAGCCATATCGCCGGGGGTGAGCCTAATTTGTGAAAGAATTTCATCAATAACAATGCTGTCACATTCACCTATTTTAGATTTATAGGGTTCTCCCCTAAACTTCTCTGCAACATTTTTCTTTAATAAACCAAAAAGCTCTTTTCTTGCCTTCTCAATCATTTCTCGGTGAAGCTCGTTACATTCACGTTCACCGAAATCTTTGATTTGCGAAAGCTTGTCGGCAAGCTCTTTCCTTTGCTCCTCCAAATCGGAATCATCAGCCAAGCCTAACTCCAAATCCTCGGGCGAAAAGGTCAGTAACTGCGGCGCAGGGCTGTTTTCAATTTCCTCTGCCTCGTTAAGCTCCTGCTCGATTCTTTTTCGTCTGCTTGAAAAAATAGAAACAACCAGCTTTCTGCCAAACAGGAAGAGAATCAGAGCGAGTATTAAAAAGTTAATTATAACATACTGTATTTGCATAATATCAAATCCTGTGATTTACAATTTTTTGAGCAAAAAGCTCTGCCGTATTTTCCATTTGAGAGCCAACGGCAGAAACAATCTGGTCCAATTCGGTTTCCATTTTTTCTCTGTAGGCATCGGCATTTTTCAGTCGCAGTTTTTGAGCCGCTTCAAGCTGAAGCTTACCTTCGGTATAAAGCTTTTCAGCCGCCGCCTTTTTCTCCGCTTCCCTTTTCTTTATATACTCTGCTTTTTGCCGTGCCACATTTTCGCGGTTTTCCTCAACAAGACGTGCCACAGCCTCTTTTTTTAACTGCGCCTCTTCAATTTTTTGCTTGCGCTCATCCATTACCTTGAAGACGGGCTTGAAAAGCAGATTTTTCAAAATAACCATAAGAAGCAGAAAACAAATAACCGTCCAAATTATGACGGAGACCTGTATACTCATAAAGATACTCCTTTTTTGTGGCTTTGCCTTTAAATTTTAGCAATCAGCATAAATGCAATAAGCAAGCCGTAAATGGTAAGAGCCTCCATAAGCGCCAACGAAATAATAAGGGTAGAGCGAATATCCTTTGCTGCATCGGGCTGACGTGCAATACTTTCCATAGCCGCTTTTGCAGTAAGACCCTGTGCAATAGCCGGGCCTAATGTGCTGATGGCTATAGCGATAGCTGCCGCAATTGCAATAATTCCTGAACCTGACATAAAAATCACCATTTCCTTTCTTTGGCACCCTTTTGCGTGCCATCCGTCACTTTTAAGGCGTGTGACAACCGCCATATATTTAGGTTTAAAACCAATTAATTGAAAAACTATTCTGTTATTTCCTCTAAATAAATTGAAACCAGCATTGTAAATACTATCGCCTGCAAAGCACAAAACAGCAACGACAACACCATCATAATAACAGGTGCGCCTATGGGTAAAATGTGGTAAAGCTCGTGCGTTACCATTTCCTCACCGAAAATGTTACCGTAAAGCCTTAAAGCCAGTGAAGCAGGCTTTATAAATTCATCAAGCAGTAAAAGCGGAAGCATAAATGCCATAGGCATTACAAAACGTTTAAAATAATGCTTAACACTGTGCTTAAGCCCTGCAATTTGCAAAAACAAAAAGGTTATAATACCAAGCCCTGCCGTTACCGAAAGACTGGCAGTAGGCGCTTTAACATAATCTGTAAGCCCTACTCCGGGAAGCAGTCCCGAATAATTGGATAAAACTATAAATATGAAAAGCGATGCCAAAAAAGTAAAATTCTTTCGTGCCTTGGGTCTTCCCAAAATGTCGGAAAAAAAGTTATCCAGCGCTTCTACTGCGATTTCAATCATATTCTGAAATATGCCCGGCCGTTCCTTAAGAGACGCCTTAACAATAAGCGAAAGCACCGTAAGGGCAAGCAATATAATCCACATTGTTACAACCTCGCCCGTAACATCAAGCATACCAAAAATACTGAATAGTACCTTTGATTCCTCACCCATTCTTATCAGCCTCCCCTTTGTTGGTTTTTGAAGAATTGTTAATGCTTATAAGCTTTTTTGTGAAATAGATCATTGAAGCGGTGATTCCCACTGCCGCACCCAATAAAAGATACAACACATCAAGCGGCAATGCCTCACCCACAAAATAAACCGCTACCAAAAACGCAATATGCAAAAACTGCCTTATAAATGTTGTTGCGGCGTATCCTTGAGGATGATTATTAATCATATATTTTGAAATACAGTAACTAATCCACGCAATTACTGTTCCCAAAAAAGCACATATAATTGCACCTATCAAATTCCAAACCATAAAAACTCACCCTCCAATGATTAGCCAAAGCATTCAAACCCGAATCAGATTTTGGAATAAGGCGTCAGCCTTACTGATTACTATTTTATTCTAGCACTTTACCAATTGTTTTTCAAGTAACTTAAGCCCTTTTTTACCATTTTCCGATTCGCCATTATAAGTATTTTTTGAATTTTCGTTGACTTTTTCCCTTTTTTGCAGTAAAATATGTGTGAAAATACAAAATTTGACATTTTGTGCGGTATTTCTCTAAACTTCAACAAAAATCCCGATGCGTATAGGCATCGGGATAATGGAGCTGAAGATGGGACTCGAACCCACGATCTGCTGATTACGAATCAGCTGCTCTACCAACTGAGCCACTCCAGCACACTTGCAAGTAAGATTATACCAAGATTAAACCGTTAAGTCAAGTAAATATTGTGGAGAAATTA
>JAZQKT010000131.1:0-4161 GCA_045542295.1 Acutalibacteraceae bacterium | reverse complement strand
AAAAATCCAAGTCCGAAGACTTGGATTTTTTGGCCCGCTCGAAGGGATTTTCTTCTCCGGCTATCGAACAGTCCACCGGACTGTTCTCCCAAACTCTTTGCTCGCTCACTCGCAGAGTTTGGAGGTCGTTTCAAATCCCTTCTGTTTTTTGAAAAAACTAAAAATTGAAACCGACCGCAAGGGTCTGTTCTTTATTTTGGCCTGCCCGAAGGGATTTGAACCCCCAATCTCCAGAATCGGAATCTGTTGCGTTATCCAGTTGCGCCACGGGCAGATATTTAAAGGGCTGTAACAGCCCTTTGATTTATTTTTCGTATCCTTTAGGATTACCGCTTTGCCAACGCCAAGTATCGGCACACATTTCTTCAATACCGAACTCAGCCTCCCAACCAAGAACTTCCTTGGCTTTAGTAGCGTTTGCATAAACCTCATCAGGGTCACCTGGACGGCGTGGGTCGATTACATAAGGTACATTAATTCCGCTTGATTTGACAAAAGCATCCCTTAACTGCAACACGCTGACACCGTTACCTGTTCCTAGGTTAAACGCCTCACAGCCTTTGTTTTTAAGTGCCCATTCGATAGCCTTAACGTGTCCTCTTGCTAAATCGACAACATGGATATAATCTCTAACACCCGTACCGTCAACGGTATTATAATCATTACCGAAAACATGCAATTTTTCAAGCTTGCCGACAGCAACCTGACTGATATACGGCATAAGGTTATTAGGAATTCCCTTTGGGTCCTCGCCTATCAGCCCACTCTTATGCGCTCCGATAGGATTGAAGTAACGCAAAATCGCCATGCACCACTCATTATCCGAAACATAAAGGTCACGCAAAATTTCTTCTATGAAAAGCTTTGTTCTTCCGTAAGGATTAATAGCGCCAAGTGGCATTGTTTCCACCAAAGGCATCTCGGTTGCTACTCCGTAAACGGTAGCAGAAGAAGAAAATACTATCTTTTTAACGCCGAATTCATTCATCACTTCAAGCAAAGCGATAGTATTTTTAAGGTTGTTATTATAATACATTATAGGCTCTCTAACCGATTCACCTACCGCCTTTAAACCGGCAAAATGTATTACTGCTTCGATTTTATTTTCACTAAAAATCTTACGCAAGGCCTCCTTATCTCTTACATCTTCTTTGTAAAATTTAACGGGCTTGCCTGTGATTTTTTCTACACGTTTCAACGACTCTTCACTGCTATTATCGAGATTGTCGATAACAACAACCTCGTATCCCTCATTTTGCATTTCAACGCAGGTATGGCTACCAACATATCCTGCTCCGCCTGTTACTAAAATTGCCATAAAATCACTCCTAAAAAAACACTTATTCCATTTTATAACAGATAAAAACCTTTGTCAAGAAAAAGCCTATACATTAATAGTTAACGGCATTATTCCGTTTTGTGTTATATCTATTACAGCGTAGCTTTCGCTTCCCTCTCTCGCCCTCGACACCGAGCCCGGATTAACAATATAAACACCATCTTCATATAATATCTTAGATATATGCGTATGTCCGTAGAGCGCTATTTTACAGTCCTTTTGCTTTGCGCTTTTAAGCAGGTTTTCATGAGAGTATTTAACTCCCAGTGTATGACCGTGAGTGTAAAAAATTCTAACACCGCCAATCGTTTCCATCCCGCTTGTAGGCAGAAATGAATTGTAATCACAGTTGCCCGAAACTACAAAAAATTTCTTGTTTGGATAGATAAACTGAAAATCTTCAATATCTTCAACTTTGTCCCCCAAAAAGAAAACATATTCTGCTGTTTCTTGAGATGCTAAAATTTTATCTATTACTCCTGTTCTACCGTGAGAATCAGATATAACAACAATACGCATTTTCAAATTAACCTCTGTTTTATTTATTCTATATTTTACCTTAATTTCATACAATTTACAAGAACTACATTGGAGGAAAACAAAATGAATAACATAGACCCTAATCTGCTTAAAAATAAAGACCCTAAAAAGCTGATGGAATCCTTATCCGACAAGGATAAAGAAACCGTTAACAAAATGCTGTCCGACAAAAATGCCTTGAGCGAAATGCTGAACAGTCCTCAAGCTAAGGCCATAATTAAAATGCTGTCAGGAAAGGGTAAAAATGGATGATTTGAGTGAAAAACTAGCAGGAATACTAAATGACCCCGACAGCATGGAACAGGTCAAAAAAATGGCAGAAAATCTTTTCTCGAGTGAAAACGGAGAAAGTAATGATAACAACACCTCTCCTCCACCAATAGAAAACATCGGGGCAATAATGTCTCTCGTTTCAAAGCTTAACAGCAATAATGACAACGACCGCACCCGACTGCTAAATGCCTTGAAACCATATCTTAGTGAAAAGAAGCAAGCAAAGGCCGATAATGCCATTAAACTACTTAAAATCATAGAGCTGTGGCCACTGATTAAAGACAGCGGAATGTTCAATTTGTAACGGGAGTGGATTAAATGATGCAAAACGACTTTAACGAGCAAAAAGAGCGGGCGATTAATGCAATGCGCGAAATGAATAAAAAATCAACCAATCAAAGTAATGCGACTCACAAAAAATCTCCAGAGCCACCGCCAAAAAAACAGGTTCACTCTCCTGTCCCGGAACTTCCGTTTAGCAACCTATTTAAGGATAAAGACACAGCTTTAATTTTAGGTTTACTACTTATTCTATACGGCGAAAAAGCAGATAAATTACTTTTATACGCCTTAATTTACATTTTACTTTAAAAAAAGCAACGGCTTACACCGTTGCTTTTTTAATTATTTTGCATAGTTAACCGCTCTGCTTTCACGGATAACATTTACCTTAATCTGACCCGGATATTCAAGCTCATTTTCAATTCTCTGAGCAATTTCTCGGGACATAATTACCATTTCGTCCTCACCCACAACCTCGGGCTTAACCATAATACGGATTTCTCTACCCGCTTGGATTGCAAATGAGCTTTCAACTCCGCTGAAGGAATTGGCGATTTCCTCAAGCTTTTCAAGTCTCTTAATGTAATTTTCAATATTCTCGCGTCTAGCACCCGGACGTGCAGCGGAGATGGCATCTGCCGCTTGAATAATGAAAGCGATTAAGGTCTTAGCCTCAACCTCACCATGGTGAGCGTGAATAGAGTTGATAACAACCTCACTCTCACGGTATTTCTTAGCAACCTCAACACCGAGTTGAATGTGTGAGCCTTCCTGCTCATGGTCAAGTGCTTTACCGATATCGTGTAAAAGTCCTGCACGCTTAGCGATGGTGACATCAGCGCCCATCTCAGCGGCGATAAGACCTGCAATATGGCAAACCTCTAAGGAATGCTTTAACACATTCTGACCATAGCTAGTTCTGTAACGAAGCTTACCAAGCAAACGAACAAGCTCGGGGTGAAGGTTGTGAACTCCCGATTCAATAAGAGCGCGCTCACCCTCCTGCTTGATGGTTGCCTCAACCTCGGCAGTTGCCTTTGCAACGGTTTCCTCAATTCTTGCAGGATGGATGCGGCCATCGAGAATTAACTTTTCAAGGGTCAGTCTTGCGATTTCGCGGCGAATGGGGTCAAAGGAAGAAACGGTAATAGCCTCGGGTGTATCATCAATAATAAGGTCAACACCTGTTGCGGTTTCAAGGGCACGAATGTTGCGGCCCTCACGACCGATAATGCGGCCCTTCATTTCATCATTAGGCAGGTTTACAACCGAAACGGTAACCTCAGAGGAATGGTCGGCAGCGCAGCGCTGAATAGCGTGACCAATAATCTCCCTGGCAAGGCGGTCTGATTCATCCTTTGTTTTTTGCTCATAGTCCATAATCTTAACGGCCTTTTCGTGAGCAAGCTGACCGTCAAGAACTGAAAGCAAGTGTTCCTTAGCCTGTTCCTTTGAAAAACCGGAAATTCTTTCCAGCATTTCAAGCTGACTGCGTTTAATCTTCTCGCTTTCCTCAATTTTTTCTTCAATTTCTTTTGCGCGCTTTTGAAGCTTTTCTTCCTTGATTTCAAGGTTTTCAATTTTTTTGTCAAGGGACTCTTCTTTTTGCTGGAGTCTATGTTCCTGGCGCTGAACCTCACTGCGACGCTCTCTTAAGTCGCGGTCGGTTTCCTGACGCATTTGGAAAATTTCATCCTTTGCTTCAATAAGCATTTCTTTTTTCTTGG
>JAZQKT010000130.1:0-3594 GCA_045542295.1 Acutalibacteraceae bacterium | reverse complement strand
CTCTTCAACCGAGGAGATACCGTACTGCTTAAGCACGCCGTTAATTTTGTCTATTCTTCTTTCGTAACCTTCAAATAAAGCCATTTCAGCGCACCTCCTTATTCTTTACGGGGGTCAATATACTTGACCGCATCGTCAAATCTGCCGTAAGTACCCTTGGATTTTTCCCAAGCCTCATTGGGCTCCATGCCCTTTTTGATGAAATCGGTCATTTTTCCGAGCGAAACGAACTCATAACCGATAACCTCGTCATTTTCGTCAACTGCCATTCTTGTGCAGTAGCCCTCGGTCATTTCGAGGTAACGAACGCCCTTAGCCTTTGTACCGTACATAGTACCGACCATCGAACGCTCTCCTTTACCCAAATCCTCCATTCCGGCGCCGATTACAAGACCGTCATCCGAGAATGCAGACTGGCTACGACCGTAAACAATCTGTAAGAACAGCTCTCTCATAGCGGTGTTAATAGCATCGCAAACAAGGTCACTATTAAGCGCCTCTAAAAGGGTTTTGCCGGGGAGGATTTCTGCAGCCATGGCGGCAGAGTGAGTCATACCCGAGCAACCGATTGTCTCAACAAGCGCTTCCTCGATAATTCCGTTTTTAACATTCAGCGAGAGCTTACAAGCACCCTGCTGCGGAGCACACCAGCCTACACCGTGGGTGTATGCCGAGATGTCCGAAATTTGTTTTGCCTGTACCCATTTGCCCTCTTCGGGGATAGGAGCAGGACCATGATTAGGTCCTTTTGCTAAAGGACACATGTTCTGAACTTCTAATGAATAGTTCATATTTTTAAACTCCTTTCGGTTTGTTGTACGAATTTCACATACACATTTATTATATAATTTCGGCGGCGGTTTGTAAAGAGAAAAAACGATAAATTTCCCTCTTTTTTGCAGATTTTTAAAACCGACCACGGCTTGACTAACACTTTAAATTATAATACAATTTAGAAAAAAGCAAAAGGAGAGTTAAAAATGAGAAAATCCTCTGTTTTAAGACGAGTGTTAAAATCCCTTTTTGGTGTTGTCGGCGCTGTTTTGCTTGTTGTTGTAATTTATCTTTGCTATGTAATTTTTTCATACAGCCGAATTGAGGACAACCTCGCCCTTTCTATTGAGGGAGCGAGTGCGAAAAACCAAATGTCGCTTGGCACCACCTACACCGCCGTCAGCCAAAACATAGGCTTTGGCGCGTACACGCAGGATTTTACCTTTTTTATGGACGGCGGCAAAGAGTCGCGCGCCGAGAGTGCCGACAGCGTTAAAACAGCGGTGAACGATGCCTGCAATACCGTCGAGAGCCTAACTCCCGATATTGTGCTTTTTCAAGAGGTTGATTTAGACTCAACGAGGAGTCACCATATAAATCAGAAAGATATCATTTCAAAAAGGTTTTCGAGCTTTTGTCTGGCAAGCGCCGTAAACTATCATTCAGCATATCTTTTCTATCCCATTTTTGAGCCTCACGGCGCTTCAAACAGCGCGCAGATTACATACAGCCGATTTGAGATTACCTCGGCTCTTCGCAGAAGCCTCCCCATTTCGACATCCTTTTCCAAATTTCTCGATTTGGACCGCTGCTACTCCAAATCGCGCATAAATGTCGAGGGCGGACGTGAGCTTGTGGTTTACAACGTACATATGTCGGCATACGGCGGAAGCGATGAAATTCGCACCGCACAGATGAGTATGCTTTTTAACGATATGAAAGCCGAGTACGACAAGGGCAATTACACCGTCTGCGGCGGTGATTTTAACCATGATTTTACCGGTAGTTCAACTAAAGATTTAAACGGCGACGCAGAGGTGGATTTCGGTTGGGCACAGCCGTTTCCTAAAGAGCTTTTACCAAGCGGAATTTCCCGCGCAATGTCTTATAAAACCGACAACGTCCCCACCTGCCGAAACTGTGATATTCCCTATAAAAAGGGTAATTTTACAATTATCGTTGACGGCTTTGTAGTAAGCGACAATGTAGAGGTTAAAGAGGTTGAAAACATTTCAACCGACTTTATATACTCCGACCACAACCCCGTTTCCCTCAAGTTTGTTTTAAAATAATCGCAAGGTCCTTTCGGATACTGTGAATATACATTCCTTATTGCTCACATTGGCTTGTGCATTCTCATAAATCATCTTCTTTTCCTGACAAGCACTGCTTTTGTGACTACAAAAGTAAAAGCCCCGCGCGAGGCGGGGCGTGACTTTTCTCTTAAGAGCGAGCAAAAAGCAGTAACTATTATATGAAAAACGCGCTTTTTTCATCATCATTTTCCCTTAATAAAATCGGAAAATGAAGAAATGACCTCACTCGGGAAATCGGCCTGCGTATATATTGACGAAGGATCGGTAGTATCAATCTTATATCCGAAATGGCTTATGTCGTTATATACACATATAGAGATATTTGCAGAATCTGAAAAAAGCGTTGTCCACATATCAAGATCTTCATCAAAGGATTGCTTATCAAATTTACTGTTAATGATAAGAGTCTTTATATTAGCCTTGGAAATATTTTCGACGGCATCAATTTGATTATAGGATGCCCAATAATAATCACTTGCGCTGTAATAATAGTATCCCTTTGCCGCAGAAGCTGTTGCGTTTTTGGCGGAATCGGCATATGCGATATAGGACGCTTTATTAACCGGATCGGACGCGGAATATTGGTCGCAGGCAATATCTGCAAGATGCCGAGCCGAGCTATTAAAGAGGATTATGCCGTCAATACCCGCGTTGCTTGCGGCAAGCTCTGTTGCAATCTGACCGCCGAGGCTGTGGCCGAGCAAATACAAGCCCGAAATGTTTTGCGATTTTAAATATTTAATGGCGGCATTGCAGTCATCGAGGTATTCTTCTTTGATACCGCACTTTATATTAAAATCAGCGCCATAGCCGAAGGTCCTTTTGTCCACTCGCAGAGAATTGATGCCTTCTTTAGCAAGACCTCCGGCTATATCTGCAAACGGCTTTAAGACACCGATGGTTTCGTCATAATCACTTGGACCGGACCCCGCAATCAAAAGAACGGCAGGGTGTGCTTTTCCGTCGTTAATATAAGTATAAACAGCGTTTAATTTATAGCCGTCACTTTCCAAGACAAAAGCCTTTTCTTCAATACTATTTATTGCTTCATCGTGAACTATTCCAGCGCTACCGTTGGTTTTATTTGCGTTGGGTTTTTCGGCATTACATCCTGAAAGCACAAGGATGCATATAAGCAAAATAATCGATATAAATTTTTTCATTTGTCTCACCTCGTGTTTACATGATACCACTTGCCGTTGCGTCAATGTCAAGCAGAAAACAAAATATAACAAAAATTTGGCGCACCTGCTTTATCGCAGGTGCGCCAAGTGCTTCTCTTTTTTTGCAAATTATTTATTTTTGTTTTTAAGCTTTTTAAGGAGCTGTAGCGACAGGTGCAGAAGCATTCCTACCACAATTGCCACAACAAGGTCAAACACTACCGTGAGCACAAGGGTTAAAAGCATAACAATTGTATCAAAAGCGGGGGCGGGTTTTACTATATTCACGACCTTTCGCCACTCGCTCATATTATAAGCCACAACAAACAAAATAGCGGCAA
>JAZQKT010000129.1:0-16242 GCA_045542295.1 Acutalibacteraceae bacterium | reverse complement strand
TCTTTATGATGAGGTTATCACCGCTTTGAAAAATACGGGAAAGACCGTTACAGAGCTTGCAGGGATAAAATCAAATCCTACTTATAAGCAGCTCCTTGAGGGTGCGCGCCTTGTGAGAGAGAATAATATTGACCTTATTTTAGCTGTTGGCGGAGGCTCTGTTATTGACTGTGCAAAGGGTATTTCGGTTTCTGCTTTTTGTGAAGGTGACCCTTGGCAAAGATATTGGGTGAATTTTGAGCGGGTCGATAATAAAATTGTTCCTGTAGCAACAATTCTCACACAAGCAGGCACCGCATCTGAAATGAATGCAGGCTCTGTTATAACCAATGAAGAGGAAATGATTAAGGAAGGCAGGGTTTTTGATTCTAACGTTAATCCAAGGTTTTCAATCCTTAATCCCGAATACACCTATTCTGTGCCAAAAATTCAGATGGTGAGCGGTGTGTTTGATGTTATGTCCCACCTTTGTGAGCAATATTTCTCGGGGGAAGATGATAACACCACAGATTATCTTATTGAAGCTGTAATGAAATCACTTATTGTAAGTGCACGCAAAGCACTTATTTCTCCAACGGATTATGAGGCACGCAGTAATATTATGTGGTGTGCTACCGTGGCGCTAAATAAGATTACGGGTCTTTCAAAGGAGCAGGATTGGGAGGTTCACGCAATTGAGCATCAAATAGGCGCTTATACTGATTGTCCGCACGGCGTAGGTCTTGCCATTGTATCTATACCGTATTATAAGCATATTTATAAATACGGACTCAAAAAGTTTGTGCGTTTTGCAGAAAACGTATGGGATATTAAAAAAGAAAGCAAAACAGATGATGAGGTTGCACTTGAGGGAATTGAGGCTATGGCAGATTTTATTAAGGAAATGGGTATTCCCACAAGCCTTCGTGAAATCGGCACAACCGAAGAAATGTTGCCCAAAATTGCCGAGTCAATAGAACCCGGCGGCGGTTATAAACAGGTTGATAATATTGAAATTTTAGAAATTTTAAAAGAATGCTTTTAAGGTGTTGAGTGTATGAAAAAGATAATTGCACCGATAATTATAACAACTGTTTTTGTTTTGTATTTTGCACTTTATTTGGGAGTGCTTATTTGGACAATTTCTCAGATTTGGATTAAATTATTGTTGGCCTTGGTGCCGCTGGCCTTTGCGGCGGTAATGATTTTTGCTTGTATACAAAGAATAAAAGAGATTAGGAGCGGAGTAGAGGATGATCTTGGTAAATACTGATTATATAACAGGGAAAGAACTTGAGATGTTGGGTTTGGTGCGCGGAAGCACTATTCAAAGCAAGCACATAGGAAAAGATATCGCCCAAAGCTTTAAAACTATTGTCGGCGGCGAATTGAAGTCATATAATGATATGATGAATGAAGCAAGGGCGCTTGCAACCAAGCGTATGGTAGAGGATGCCGAGAACTTGGGGGCAGATGCAGTAGTAAATATTCGCTATGCTTCGGCAACCGTAATGCAGGGCGCCGCAGAGGTTATAGCTTACGGTACTGCAGTAAAATTTAAATAAAACATATCAAAGAAGGTTATTTTTTAATGTGCTATATTGCAAACGAAAACAGATACAACATAACACCTTATAATTTTTGCGGCAAAAGCGGACTTAAATTACCTGCGGTTTCTCTTGGGCTTTGGCATAATTTCAGCGATGTTGATGATTATTCAAATATGGTTAAAATGCTTTGTACCGCTTTTGATTTAGGTATAACCCACTTTGACCTTGCTAATAATTACGGACGCCCCGTTGCAGGGTCGGCAGAAAGAAATTTTGGCAAAATACTAAAAAATGAGCTCGCAAATTATAGGGATGAAATGATTATTTCTACCAAGGCGGGTTATTATATGAATCCCGGTCCTTACGGTGATTTTGGCTCAAGAAAAAGCCTTATTTCAAGCATTGATGCAAGTCTTAAGAGAATGGGACTTGATTATGTTGATATTTTTTATCACCACCGAATGGACCCCAATACACCGCTTGAAGAAACTATGTCTGCTCTTTATGATATTGTTCGAAGCGGCAAAGCCCTTTACGTTGGTCTTTCAAACTATGATGCTAAAACGCTTGTTAAGGCAGAAGAAATTTTAAAGTCAATGGGTGTGCATTGTCTTATTCATCAAACCCGCTTTTCTATGCTTGACAGACACGTTTTAACAGAGGGCATACTTGATGCTGCAAATGATAAAGGCATAGGCACAATTGCTTTTTCTCCTTTAGAGCAGGGGATTTTATCGGATAAATATTTAAAAGGTATACCTGCCGGTTCACGAGCCGCCAAGCCGGATACATTTTTGACTAAAGAACGCATAACTCCGGAGCTTTTAGAAAAAATTGAAGCCTTAAACGGTATTGCTGCTAATAGGGGGCAAAGCCTTGCACAAATGGCTATAGCGTGGCTTTTGGGTGTGGGCGATATAACAAGCGTGCTTGTGGGCGCCAGCAGTGCGGAGCAAATAAGAGAAAATATTTCTGCCGCCGAGAATATCAAGTTCACATCAGAAGAATGCGAACTTATAAATAAAGCTTTAAAAATATAGTAAATTAGTATAATCGCTCGGTATACAAAGGTATATCGGGCGACTTTATTTTAAAAAAACGTAGGGACGGCTTTTATTGCCGTCCCTACATACGTTGTAAAGGGGATTATTCAAAATATCCTTTATAATTGATTATGTACTCGCTTTCGGGAAACAGGTGGCGGTACAGCTCAACAAAATAATCGTCGGTCATACTTGCTATATAATCAACTACTATCATGTTAGGCTCGGTTTGTGCGTATAGCATATCGCGCTTGTAGTGCGCTTTATTAACATAGTCAATATGGTGGGTGAAAATCGGTGAGTTGTTATTTTCACTTATTAAATCTTCAAGCAGTTTTTCATACATTTGATTCATCATAGGTTTAACTGTCTTTTCAATTTCCGATTTTACACTGTCGTTTTTATAAATCAGCTTATAGTTATCACTCTTTGCTTTTTTGAGCGCCTCAAAGTGAATACTATCCATCTTTATATATGGTTTTCCGTAACTGTTTTGAATGATATTAACAATCAAATTATTTATAATTTCAGCATTATATGTACCTATAACACAATCCTCATAGGAGTTGGTTTTTATAATTTCTGCCTTTTCGGCATCCTGTCTATCCTTGCCCAGGTATGCTATTATATCTGATATTCGCATAACACAGCCCTCAAGTGTTGATGGCACTAATTTGCGAACATTTTGCTTATCAAGGTAGCAGCTTTCGATAAGAGCGTCAAATTCACAGAAATCTTCAAGCGGGCGGGGTCTGTATTCGGACAACTCCATTTCGCCGTCGTGAGCGGCGATACCTGCAAGTGTTTGGAGTGAAATGTTATAAGGGAATATCTTATCAAGCACCCTTACCGAATGAATATTATGGCTGAAATGCCTGCCCGTATGTGAAAAATAGATCTCATCAAGAAAGCTCTCGCCGGCATGCCCAAACGGAGTATGCCCTATATCGTGACCCAGGGCTATAGCTTCTATCAAATCAAGATTAAGACCTAAAGTCTTACCTATCGTTCTGGCAATACGGGACACTAATTGCACGTGTAATCCTCTACGGGTAATATCATCATTTTTATAAAAAGAAAACACCTGTGTTTTATCAGCATAGCGGTTGTAATAGGGACAATGAATTATTTTATCAATATCACGAATAAATGCCGTACGGATAATATTTGCCTTATCTCGTTCGTTATCGCGGCGGATAACATTATCGTCAGAGAAAGCAAAGGGGGACAGTAGCCCCTTAATTTTATCGTTTTCAATTTGAATTGCTAAATCGTTTGATATTTTTTCGTAATTAAGCACACAGTTCACCTCTGCAAACATTATAACACATTCAATGAAATATTGCCACTCAATACGAAGTAATATTTCACGCGCCGCAAGGAGAAGCCTTTCAAATACTCGCTATTCACCGTTACTTACCAAAATAGACAGTAGAGAATAGTGAAAAGTGAAGAGGGAAAAAAATAAAATCGACAAGTCTCTGTCGAAACTTGTCGATTTTGGCGGAGACGGAGGGATTCGAACCCTCGTCCCTCAAGGGGCATCATGATTTCGAGTCATGTCCGTTATGACCACTTCGATACGTCTCCAAATACGTTAAATGGCTGAACTAAAAAGGTAAAAGTCAAAGCCCAGTATTAGCTATTATAACAAAACTGATTTAAAAGGTCAACCCCAATTTTGCGACTTTTTTCAGAAGCGGGTTTTATGGTAAATTTGTTAAAAATTTGGTTTTATTTTTGTGTAAAGTTTAGTTGACAGCGGAGTTTTAAGTTTGTTATAATGACGCTGTCGGAGGATGAATTTCCGATGTGTCTTAAAAGACAAGGTAAAAAAATTGCAAACGGAGGGATAACAATGAGTTATTCGGCAATGGACAAATGTGGTATGATGATATATCACATGAGCGTAGGAAGATTGGGCCCGCAGGAAATAAGGCGTATCATCGAAAAGGGCTACTGTAATGGCTTTACAGAGGGTATTACCCATGAGGTTGGGCAAGCAGTCATGCAGTGCCGTCTTGCTAAAGAGTACGGTAATATGGTATGGCTTTACCAAGGTGCATTCAACAGTAAAAAGGAGACACTTGGTGAGTTTATGAACCAAAGCAAAGCAGGTATTAAGAAGCTTCAGGAAGAGGGGCTTTGGGATGTTGTTGCCGGATTCCATTGGGATGAGCCGCTCCTTACGGGACAGAGCAATCAAGATTTTCTTGATATGACCAAGGCGCTGTATGAAGAATACGGCAAGCGTATTTATCCCGTTTTCTCAACCTACGAAATTACAGGGCATAAGGGCAATCCGGATGACCCGAACAGTAATATCCAGTTCGAGAAGTTTGCAAGTAAATATATTACAGATATCGGTTTTGACAGCTATGATTACGATGTTCGTCCGGAATATCAGCACACAATGGCTAAGCAGTTTGCTAAGTTGCAGGAAAAATTGCCCGAAATTGATAGTGGTGAGGCTTATTACAGAACCTATACTCAAAAATTAAAGGATTTGATGATAGGCGAGCCGAATATATGGTTCTATCCCGCAGCACAGCACCGTTACACCTGGGGTGGCTATAATAATGATGAGGATTATTGTATTGCTCATCTTGAATTTTTCTTAAAGCTTTTAAAGGAACAGGAGCATCCGGGTGGTTTGCATCTTTACACGTGGAAAACCTGGGGCTATAAGTCGCCCTCCTTGGATATATTGCTTGACCGTGATTATCCTGAACGCTGGGAGCGCTATGAGGCAACCATTCAGCGCGTTTGTAAAGAAGTTCGCGAAATGAAGCTTAACCCTGAAAAGAGACTTTAATATAAAATACCAAACGGAGGCTAATTGCCTCCGTTTGGTATTTTATACGAGCTCTCATCACGTTCGTATTTTTAAAATAAAAAAACCTGCATCTTACGATACAGGTTTTTGGTGACCCGGACGAGATTCGAACTCGTGTTACCGCCGTGAAAGGGCGGTGTCTTAGGCCTCTTGACCACCGGGCCGTTGGTGGCTGTAATTGGATTTGAACCAATGACACTGCGGGTATGAACCGCATGCTCTAGCCAACTGAGCTATACAGCCATTATTTTTGCCGTTCTGTTGAGCGACTTATACATTATATCTAAATTGTACCCATTTGTCAATACCTAATTTTAGTTTTTTTGAAATTTTATTTTACTGTTAAAAAAAGTGTTTTTACAGCATTTAATATAGTGCTAAATAACACAAATTTAAAATGTGCTTGCAAAAAAATGCTGTTTGGATGTATAATAATATATTATACTTTAACTATACAATAAATATCGGAGTAGCACAAATATGGGACGTAAAAAAATAGTTGTTATTTCTGCTTTAATAGGCGGAATTTTGATAGGACTTATTATGGGGCTTATTGTTATTTTAGGCGCCAAATCAGCGGCCGAAAAAAACGAGGGCTTTAAAAATAGCGATAGCAGTTCGGAAATTTCATCAGTTATTGATACGGTGGTTTCCGAGGTGACTTCTGAGGTGGCGTCAGAGCCTGAGATAAAGGATAACGGAATAAGACTTGTTATTTCAAGCCCTACTGCAAAAACCGTAAACACAACCGAGCCTACAATAAATTTTGCAGGCACCTCGGACCCTGCAGAGCCGCTAACGGTTAATGGTGCGGAAGTGGTAAGAGGAGAGGGCGGAATTTTCTCTTTTGCCCAAAATCTTAATATAGGAAAAAATGTTTTCACATTTAATCACAAGGGTTATACATACAATTATACGGTTAATTACAGATATGTTGTAATTGAAAGCTATCAGCCGTCAGCAAAACAGATTTACTCAAGCGGTTCGGTTTTTTCGGTTTCTGTGTCGGCAAGAAAGGGAAGCACCGTTACTGCCTCGTTTAATGGGCAAACGATAAAGCTTCTCCCTAAAGCAGAACAGCTTGAGGGGGTTGTTCAGACTGAAGTTTTTGAAAACTACAGTGGCTCTTTTACATTACCTGGGGGAAATTATTCCGACCTTGATTTGGGAGCGGTCACATATACCGCAACCTATAACGGTGTGACCGAAAGCTTTAAATCCGGCACAATCACCTGTAAGCGTCCGGACTTTGTGGTTGAGTATGACCCTGACGCTACACCCTTGGGTGGAAGATACATAAATGTAGGCTCGGGAAAGGTGACCGAGATAATCGATTACCAGGCTGAAACCTTTGATGCCTATTCAACAAACGATTGGTCAAGTCCGACTAATAACTACCTGCCTAAAGGCACGAAGGATTACAGCGCACAGGGCTATGTTTATTATAAAAACGAGAAGGAATATGCAGTTCTGCGTTGTGGCAAGCAGGTTTATACCTCAAGAAAGGATAAGCCCGGAAACGAAAAGGTTACGGTTGTTAAGGAATACGCCGAGATTTTGCCCGACCATAACGAAATAGAACTGCTCTCTTTTGAAAATAACGGAAGTCATACGGTTTTGACGGTTAATCCAATGTGGAAGGCGCCTTTCTATTTTGATATGCTTCCGCAGGCGTATGCTAATCCCAATAAGCAGGATTATCAAATAACCAATTTCACCTGCAATTATATTGATATTACCTTCTGCTATGCAACAGTTTTAACCGGTGAGATAATCGTTCCCGAGGATAATCCGCTTTTCAGCTCCGCAAAGATTATCAAAAACCAATCGGACCATACCTTGCGCTTATTCCTTAAAAAGCAGGGCGCTTTTTATGGTTGGGACGCAAACTATAATGACGCAGGTCAGCTTGTGTTTGAATTTTTAAATCCTGCAAAGGTGAGTGTGGCAGAAAATTCTTACGGTGTTGACCTTACGGGTGTCAAAGTTTTGATTGACGTTGGTCACGGTGGAATTGACTGCGGTGCGCCCGGCTTTGATTATAAAAATCACAGTGAGGCTATTGAAAATTTGCGTCTTGCCCAAAAGGTTAAGGCGGAGCTTGAGAGCATCGGTGCTACAGTAACACTCACAAGAACGGCTGACACGACAAGCACTACAGATGATAAAATCACAATGCTCAAAAAACTGAAGCCCGATTTTTGTATTGCAATACACCATAATTCAAGCACATCATCGAGAGCTAACGGTTTTGATTCGTATTATTCACAGCCTTTTTCAAAAAAGGCGGCAGAACTTGTATGGATGCACACCCAAAATACAGGTATTTACAAAAAGTCGGGGCTGGGTTGGCATTATTATTTTGTTGCAAGGTGTAGCTTCTGTCCGGTAGTGCTGACAGAAAACGGATATATTTCAAACCAAGGTGATTACGCCAATATCATAAACCAGGCACAAGGTCAAAAGAAAGCGGTTGCAATTACCAAAGGTATTGCCGAATATTTTCTTGGTATAAATTCCTTGAAATAGCACTCAAAAGATTATATAATAAATATATAGGGTTTTGAAAGGGATGAGAGTATGAAGTTCACACCTATTGATAATAAAGGTCTTGTGGACGGTTTTTGCATTATAAAAAGCATTGAGCAAAAAACCTCCGCCAAGGGCGACAATTATCTTGATATGATGCTTGGTGACAGTGAAGGAGAAATAAACGCCAAATTATGGCGCTATGTGCCCGAGCTTCACGGCGAATACAAGGCAAATGAATTGGTAAAAATAAGGGGTACAATCTCGCCGTATAACGGTGTGGATCAGCTTAAAATCGAAAGAATAAGGCATACTAATGATGAGGATAAGGTTGACATATCTGATTTTGTTAAAACCGCAGGTGTTTCGGGAGAGGATATGTATAATGAGCTTTTGAAGGTGGCTGAGGGCTTTAATGATGCGGAACTCTCCAAGCTTACAACAGCAATTTTAACCGATAACCGATTAAAGCTTCTTTATTGGCCTGCGGCGTTTAAGCTTCATCATGCTGTAAGAGGCGGACTTTTGCTCCACACACTTTCTATTGTAAGGCTGGCCGAGGGTGTTTGCAAAATCTATCCCTTTGTGGATAAGGAGCTGTTGCTTGCAGGGGCAATGCTGCACGATATTTCAAAGCTTACCGAATTTGAGGTTGCAGATTCCGGCATTGCAACGGGCTATTCAAATGAAGGAAATTTGATAGGCCACCTGGCAAAGGGTGCAATGGTTATTGAAAAATATGCCGAAAAGCTTGGTATAAGCCCAAAAACCGCAATGCTTTTGGAGCATATGGTGCTTTCTCACCATGGTGAGCCGGAATTCGGTGCGGCAGTGAGACCGATGTTCATTGAAGCGGAGCTTTTAAGTGAGCTTGACCTTATGGATTCAAGGGTCTACGAAATGAAAGAGGCGGTTTTAGCCACAAATGCCGATGATTTTTCGGGCAGGATTTGGGCGATGGATAACCGCAAGCTTTATAATCACGCAAGAACAGATTTAAAAAAGGAAACTGAAATTTTATAATTGAAAGGAATAGTTTAAAATGAAAATCACAAAAGATATGGTAATTGGTGACGTGCTTGATATGGATAACGGCTGTGCAAAGTATTTCTTGGAAATAGGAATGCACTGTCTTGGTTGTCCCGCTTCAAGAGGGGAAACAATTGAGCAGGCTTGTCAGGTTCACGGTACTGATTGTGATGTACTTGTTAAAAAACTTAACGATTATTTTGAGAAGAATTAATGAAGAAATTAAGTGAAAGACTGAAAACTATAGCTTCCCTTGTGCCTTTTGGCGCAAGGGTTTGCGATATTGGTACAGATCACGGATATTTAAGTATTGAACTGGCGCTGCACGGCGGTATTGAATCCGTAATAGCGACAGATATTAATGAGAAACCGTTAGAGCTTGCAAGGAAAAATATCGCCGCTTCGGGTGCAAAAGGCATTGAGTTGAGACTCTGTGACGGTCTTTCCGGTATAAGTCCCGGTGAAATTGATATTGCGGTTATTGCAGGTATCGGCGGTGAGGTTATTGCGGGAATTATTGAAAGGGGAGCCAAGGTGGCAAAGGACGGCGGCTTAACCTTTTTGTTACAGCCCACAACCTCGCCCGAGTTTTTAAGAGAATTTCTTTTTAAAAACGGCTATGAAATTTTATTTGAAGAAGCAATTTTTGAAAACAGAAAGCTTTATTCAGTAATTGTTTGCAGATTTAACGGTCAAGAGACCGAATATGAGCCTTATAATTGCTTTTTGGGTAAGGTGAGTCCCGACACTAAATACGGAAGGCTATACATAAAAAAGCAGTTCGAGCGTTGCTTTAAATGTGCTAAAGCGCTGAAAAACATTGAGGAAAAGCAAGCGGAATATAATTATTACAACTCTGTGGCAGAGAATTTGAGAAAACTTTTAAATCTATAAGAGGAGTAACCAAATGGCATTAGACGGAGGTTTCCTTAAAAAAATAGTTGATGAGTTAAAGCAGGCTATTGACTGTCATATTGATAAAATATATCAGCCTTCAAGAGAAGAGTTGGTTTTTTTGTTGCGCAAAAAGGGCTTTACAAAAAGACTTTTTATGACCGTAAAAAACGGCTCTGCAAGACTGCATTTTACTGAAAACAAGTACGAAAATCCCGAAACACCGCCTAACTTTTGTATGCTGCTTCGCAAATATCTATCGTCTGCAAGATTTTTGGATGTTACTCAAAACGGACTTGACCGAGTGGCAGAGCTTCATTTTTCTGCCGCAAATGAGCTGGGAGACGTAGTTGTTTACCGTCTTGTTTGTGAGCTTATCGGCAATCAGGCAAATATAATTTTGGTAAGGGAAGACGGAAAAATTATAGATGCCTTACGCCACAGCGATGTTGAAACAGCAGAACGCTTTATCCTTCCGGGAGCGGTTTATCAATATCCGCAAGCGCAGGCAAAACAAAATCCGGCTTTAATTAACATAGAAAAATTTGGCGCTGAAATTTCATCTCTCCAAGGTGAAATCTGGAAGAACCTTCTTAATCGGTTAGATGGCTTTTCGCCTCTTATTTGCAGAGAAATACAACACATCACCGAAAACGGGGCCACTTTAGAAGATGCTTTAGGAGAGGTTTTCAAGTTCCTTTACTCCGAAAACAATGCTGTTTTAGTGCTTAAGCCTGACGGCAGTCCTTATGAATTTTCATATATGCCCATAAATCAGTACGGCAAGGATTATAAGCAAAAGCTTTTTGAAAGCTATTCCGAACTGCTGGATGCTTTTTATACCGGCAGAGATAATGCTGTGAGAATAAAAAATGCGGCACATGATATTATTCGTCTTGTGAGCAATTTAAGATCAAGGACAGAAAAAAAGCTTGCTTTGCGGCTTGAAGAACTGAAAAATTGCGAAAATCGCGAGATTTTAAGAATTTACGGTGAGCTTTTGAAGGCAAACCTTTACAGAATAGAAAACGGTAGTAAATTTGCCGTGGTTGAAAACTATTACGATGAGAATTTGGCGGAGGTTAAAATTCCTCTTAATCCTGCTTTTACACCTTCAAAAAACGCCGAGAAATACTTTAAGGATTATAAAAAAACCTATACTGCAGAGCAAACGCTTACTGCCTTAACAGAGCAGGACCGCCGCGAGCTTGTGTATTTTGATTCGGTGCTTGATAATATTTCGCGCTCGGAAAGCCTTGCCGAAATTGCAGAAATAAGGGATGAGCTGGCAGAAGGCGGTTATATAAAAAGACCCAACGAAAACCGCAAACGCAAGCAACAAAATGTTGTTTTTAAGGAAGCGGTATCAAAGGAAGGCTACCGTATACTTATTGGCAAAAATAATATTCAAAACGATCTGCTTACCACACGTATGGCGGCTAAAAACGACCTGTGGTTTCACGTTAAAAACATACCCGGTTCACACGTTGTGGTCTTTTGCGGCGGCGAGGAAGTAAGCGACGATACCGTTTTGTTTGCGGCAACACTTGCGGCAGCGAATTCAAAGGCAGCAACCTCTGCACAGGTGCCGGTTGATTATACCTTTATAAAAAATGTTAAAAAACCAAGCGGAGCAAAACCGGGAATGGTTATTTATACAACAAATAAGACGGTTTACGTTAATCCTTGCAAGGAGGAAGAATAATGAAAATCGGTGTTTCAACAGCAAGCTTTTATCCGCTTGAAACCGAAGCAGCTTTTGAAGAAATAGGCAAAGCAGGCGTAAAAACTACCGAAATTTTCTTCAATGCGGAAAGCGAGCTTAAGGATAGCTTTGTGGATATGCTTTGCGATATCAAGGATTGCTACGGCATAGAGGTGGTATCTGTTCATCCTACTTTGTCTTTGGCAGAGCCCTTTATGATTTTTTCAAACTATCAAAGAAGATTTGATGAAGCACAGCGTAAGTTTGAACGCTATTCCGAGGTTGCGGCACGGCTTGGAGCAAAATATATAATCCTTCACGGTGGAAAGCCGTCAATCACTTTAAATGATGAAGAATACTGTGAAAGATATATGCTCCTTAAAAGCATAACACGCAAAAACGGTGTCACTCTTCTTCAAGAAAATGTTTCAAAATTCAGGGCAGGGGATATTGAATTTATGCGCTCAATGCGTGAAATTCTCGGCAGTGATGCGGAATTTTGCTTTGATATTAAGCAGGCGGTAAGAAGCGGTTATTCACCGTTTCTATTAGCCCAAGAGTTTGTGAGCAATATCAAGCATCTGCATATAAGCGACCATTCTGTAGCAAGCGATTGTATGCTCCCGGGTGACGGCGGCTTTGATTTTAAAGAGTTTTTTAACTTTTTCAAGACAAACGGTTACAGCGGTGCGGCTGTTATTGAGGTATATAATAATGCCTACCGCACCTTTGAGCAGATTTTTGAGTCGTATAATAAAATGCTTTTATGTAATATTTGACCTTGCAAAATAATATATCATGTGGTATAATTAATTGATAAATTGTGTCATTCTATTCAGAAAAGAGGTATATCGTGGAAAAGTTTAATTTAATGCAGATTATTAAGCTTGCTGTAAAGAATATATTTATCCTTATACTTGTAGGTATAGTTTGCGCTTCTGCAACTTTTGGGTATTGTAAATTTATAGCCACACCGAAATATTCAGCTACCGGTTCGTTGTTGGTAACAAACGGTGCTATTATGTCTAATTATTCCGATATGGGCACCACAAATAATACTGACATTGTGGCATCAATAAATCTTGTCGAAACGGTAAGTGATATTTTAAATACCAACGGTATATATAAGCTTCTTGCAGAAGAACTTGACGGCGAATATACATACGAAAATCTGCGTTCAAAGGTTTCGGTTAAAAGGAAGAGCGAAAACTCTTTATTTATAAATATTTCATTTTCTGATAAAGACCCGGAAATGTCAATAAAACTGGTTAATAACTTTTTGAGCTTGGCACCGTCCTATATAAATGAGTATGTGCCTAATTCAGAGGTTGCTGTATCGTATGCGGATGCTTCTGCAAAGACATATCCGCAAACATTTACACTTATGGTAATGGCAACTATGGCAGGCATGATAATTTCCTTCTTGGTTTTGTTCTTAATCAATTCTACAAATACTATTATCAAGGATGAAGATAGTTTTGCAGAGCGCTTTGGTATTCCCGTTTTAGGTAATATACCCGATTTCGAAAAATCAAGATCTGATAAGTATAGTTCTTACAATTACGGTTACGGCTACGGTTATGGATATTCAAGAAGGAGGAGCACTAATAATGGCAATAAAAACTCCTGATAAAGATGTTAAGATTGAAAAGGATACTAAAACTGAAAAGATTTTAAGCCAGGAAAAGAGCAACAAGGTTCCTTTTTCTGTGGTGGAAGCATATAAAAACTTACGTATTCATTTGGTATCTATACTTGAAAAAAGCAACGGCCAGGTTGTTGCAATATCCAGTGCTGATGCTTCTGAAGGTAAGTCTACAACTTCAATCAACCTTGCAATTACACTTTCACAGCTTAATAAAAAGGTAGTGCTTTTGGATGCTGACTCAAGAAGAGCTACCATTCACCAAAAGCTAAAGCTGGAAAACACAATGGGCTGTCTTGACATAATTGACGGAAGTATTGATTTTAGGGATACTGTTATTCATTATAATCAATATCTTGATGTAATTACTGCAGGATCTATATTTAATAACCCCACGGAATTATTCTGCTCTAATGCGTTCGAACGTTTAATTTCGGAGCTGAGGAATGCGTATGATTATGTGATTATAGATACTCCGCCAATCAACCTTGTTTCAGATGCACTTGTTATAGCACAGAAGTGTGACGGTTTGGTATTGGTTGTTCGCACCGGAGTTACAACGTATGATACCTTTAAAAATGCTCTTTTAAGCACAGAAAGGTTGGGCATTAAGGTTTTGGGTGCGGTTATGAACGGTAGCGGTGCTGATACTAATAAGTATTTAAAGTACGGCTTTTACGGTGCTTATAGAAAATATAAACCAAGGTAATTTTTCGCGGGGAGTAATGCGCTCTCCGCTTTTGTTTTAAAACTCAACATGTTGGGAGGATTAAGAATGTTTGACATTCACTCGCATATTTTACCCGCTGTGGATGATGGTGCTAAAAACATGGAAGAAGCTTTAAGTCTTTTGGAAATGGAGAAGGAGCAGGGTGTAAAAGCAGTTATGCTTACACCGCACTTTTACCCGCACGAGGATAATCTTACTGATTTTAAACACCTTGTTAATGACTCATTTGAAGCATTAAGGTCGAGTGTGGCTTTAAGGGATTTGCCTGATATTTATTTGGGCTGTGAAATTTTATATTTCAAGGATATGGGATACGCACAATCGTTGGTTGACTTGACCCTTGCAGAGTCACAGTTTTTGCTTATTGAGCTTACGGATCAGTGTATCGGCGAAGCGCTTTTTAAGGATATTGATTTAATTGAGAATAATTTGCTTTTAACGCCAATAATCGCCCATGTAGAGAGATATTGCGCTTCTAATAATTATCGCAAATTTATAAAATTTCTTAAAAAGAAGGACATAATGGTGCAGATTAATGCTTCAGCCTTTTTTGAGCCTTTGTTTCAAAAAGCAATATCCAAGCTGATGAAAGAGGATATTAAAATATTAATCGGTTCGGACGCACACTCTTTTGAAGAAAGACCGCCTATGATAGATAAGGCAATTTTAAAGATAAAAAGGGAATACGGTCAACCGATTTGTGATAAAATATTAAGGAATATGGATTCTGTTTATAAAAAAATCATTTCAAACGGTGAAGCTTATGCTTATTAGTAATACTTTAAAAATAGTGACAAAGGGTGATTTGCAGTATATTCAGTTCCCAAAGCTTCTTAATTGCGGCGCTGTACGACACCTTTTTTCAACACGCAACGGCGGTGTAAGTCAGGGTGACTGTGCTACTATGAATTTAAGCTTTAACCGCAACGATAAAAGTGAGAATGTTTTAGAAAACTATAACCGTCTTTGCTCGGCTGTGGGGATCGATACTTCAAATCTCGTGTTAAGTCAACAAACCCATACTAATAATGTTATCACTGTTACTAAAGAGCATTGTGGAACAGGCGTGGAAAAGCCTTCTTTTAGTGATGTGGACGGTCTTGTTACTAATACACCGGGAGTGGCTTTGGTTACCCAATATGCCGATTGTACACCTCTGCTTTTTTGCGACCCTAAAAAAAAGGTTATCGCCACCTCGCACGCAGGCTGGAGAGGTACGGTAAAGCTTATCGGCGAGGTAACGGTACAAAAAATGGTCAATGAGTTCGGATGTAATAGGGAAGATATCATTGCAGGCATAGGACCTTGCATCGGTCAGTGCTGTTATGAGGTTGATGATCCGGTTTACAGCGAGTTTGAAAAGCTTTCTTTTTTGAATTTGGGAGATATTTTCATAAAAAAAGAAAACGGAAAATATATGCTTAATTTGGTGGAGGCAAACCGCCGAATTCTAATAAACGCCGGAATACTTCCGCAAAATATAGACGCTTCGGATATTTGCACCTGTTGTAATTGTAAGGATTTGCATTCGCACCGAGCTACAGCAGGCAAAAGAGGAAATCTTGCGGCAATTATTGAATTGAAATAAAAAAGCGTCTTATCAGTGCCTCTAATTGCATATAAGCTTAATATATCTTTATTTGTAGTGTTTCGCTACATTTTTGTTGTTTCACAAACCTAAAAAATTTTCATAGTATGTAAAGGAAAAATAAAACTGTTTGATTAAATTTACACATTACAGGTAAAACTATTATTGTAAAACAGTAGACGAGAGTGTGAAACAGCAATGAATATAAAACGCGGAGAGATTTACTACGCTGATTTAAGCCCCGTTGTGGGTTCAGAGCAGGGCGGTATACGGCCTGTGCTTATAATTCAAAATGACATAGGCAATCGCTACAGCCCTACAGTTATAGCGGCGGCAATAACCAGTCAAAGAGACAAAACAAAGCTGCCCACACATATTTCGGTGGATGCAAACGATTGCGGTCTTGCCAAAGATTCCATAGTATTGCTGGAGCAGGTCAGGACTATTGATAAACAGCGACTCAAAGAAAAAATGGGTAGCCTTGACTGTGCTTCAATGGGTATGGTCGACAAGGCTTTAAGTGTCAGCTTTGGTTTGTCATAATTGGAAAACAGCGGTTGAGTCATGCGTACTTGACCGCTGTTTTAAGATTTTGACATAAAAAGAGCTCAAAAATCAAAAAAATTACTTGACTTTGGCTGTTGCGTATCGTATAATACATAAGTCGCAAATGACAATGCTGCTATGGCTCAGATGGTAGAGCGCATCCTTGGT
>JAZQKT010000128.1:0-10962 GCA_045542295.1 Acutalibacteraceae bacterium | reverse complement strand
CAAATCGGTAAATCCTTCCGTAACGAAATTACACCGGGTAACTTTATTTTCCGTATACGTGAGTTTGAGCAAATGGAGCTTGAGTTCTTCTGCAAGCCGGGCACTGACCTTGAATGGTTTGATTTCTGGCGTTCATACTGTCGTGACTGGTTACTTAACCTCGGTCTTGATGAAGAAAGCCTCAGACTGCGTGACCACGATAAGGATGAACTTTGCTTCTATTCTAAAGCTACCACTGACTTTGAGTTTATGTTCCCCTTTGGCTGGGGCGAATTATGGGGTGTTGCTGACCGTACCGACTATGACCTTACTCAGCACAGCAACCATTCGGGCGAAGCTATGGAATATTTTGACCCCGAAACCAATGAAAAATATGTTCCTTATGTTATTGAGCCTTCGCTTGGCGCTGACCGTGTTCTTTTGGCTTTCCTCTGCAACGCTTATGACGAGGAGACCGACGAAAAGGGCGATACACGTGTTGTTATGCACTTCCACCCTGCTTTAGCCCCCTTTAAAGCGGCTGTTCTTCCCCTTTCAAAGAAGCTTTCTGATAAGGCTACCGAGGTTTACAGTGAGCTTTCAAAATACTTCTCTGTTGACTTTGACGATGCAGGTTCAATAGGCAAACGTTACCGCAGAGAGGACGAAATCGGTACACCTATCTGCATCACCTACGACTTTGATTCTTTAGAGGATAATTGCGTAACTGTTCGTGACCGCGATACTATGGAGCAAAAGCGTATCCCGATTGCAGAGCTTAAGGAATATATTGAAAAAGCAATAGAATTTTAAAATAAAGGTAAATTTATGTCTAACTTAGAGAACAGGAGATAACAGTATGACACAAATTTTAACTATGATAGCAATGCTGCTTGGCGGTCTTGCATTCTTCATGTACGGTATGAGTGCAATGTCTGACGGTCTTGAGCAGATGGCAGGCGGCGGTCTTGAAAGGGTTATGAACAAAGTAACCTCTAATGACTTTGCAGGCTTCTTTTTAGGCGCCGGAATCACAGTTGCCATTCAATCCTCGTCTGCTTTTACCGTAATGCTTGTTGGTCTCGTAAACTCGGGTATTTTAGAGTTTTCTAACACCTTTGGCATGATAATGGGTTCAAATGTCGGAACAACACTTACTGCTTGGCTTTTGAGCCTTGCAGGTATCGGTGAAGGCAATTTCTTTATCACCCTTTTGCAGCCTATGACCTTCGCCCCGATTCTTGCTTTTATAGGTATTCTCCTTAAAATGGTTGGCAATTCCAATAAAAAACAGAATTTAGCAATCGTTTTTATTGGTTTCGCAATCCTTATGTTCGGTATGGAGCTTATGAGCGACTCTATGAAATCGGTCCGTACTTTAGATGGATTTGACACCTTTTTAGCAACCCTTAAAAGTCCTGTTATAGCCCTTTTAATTTCCACATTATTCACAGGTGTTATACAGTCCTCCGCAGCAACAATCGGTATTGTTCAAGCATTAGCACTGTCAGGCGGAATCACTTGGGAAATGGCTATTCCTTTAGTGCTCGGTGCTAATATCGGTACCTGTGTCACCGCTCTTGTTTCCTCTTTAGGAACCAATAAAAATGCAAAACGAGTTGTTGTTATGCACTTCTCGGTTAATGTTTTCGGCTCCCTAATTTGTATGGTAATTATGTATGCTATGCGTGCATTTGGAGTCACGTTACTTGCCGCCGAAATCACAATGGTCGGTGTTGCGATTGTTCATACTATGTTTAATGTAGTAACAACTATCGTTTTACTCCCGATCAAAAAGCTATTAGTTAAATTCTGTGAGTTTGTTGTTCCTAAAAAAGAGGAGCAACAAACCCATACCGCATTCCTGGACGAGCGTATTTTCCACAATGCCCCCTTTGCTATATCTGAATGTCACCGATTATCTTCTGAAATGGCTGAATATTCTAAAGATGCTTTATTAAAATCAATCGCTCTTATTTCAGAATATAATGCCGAAACGGTACAGTATATCCGCGACACCGAGACCCTTACCGATAAATACGAGGACAAGCTCGGAACTTATCTTGTAAGACTCAGTAACGGTGAACTCAGTGAAAACAATTCTCACTCGGTAGCCCGTATGCTTCACAGTATCGGTGATTTTGAGCGTATTTGCGACCACGCATTAAACATTGCAAAGTTAGCAGAAGAAATGCACGAAAAGAATATTTCATTCTCCAAGGATGCTTTAAAAGAGCTTTCGGTTATGGCAGATGCTGTTACAGAAATTATCACAATGACTACTCTCTCATTTACAAATGATGATGTTGAGACCTCTTCTCATGTAGAGCCGCTTGAACAGGTTATCGATAAGCTTAAAAAGCAACTCAAAGAGAAGCATATTAAGAGACTGCAAAATAACGACTGCACTATTGAACTAGGATTTATTTTCACCGACCTTTTAACCAACTACGAGCGTGTTTCGGACCATTGCTCAAACATTGCGGTTTACACTATGCAGTTACCCACAGATATGCTTGATACTCACAAATATCTTAATAAAATTAAATATGCTTCTGCAGGTGCGTTTGTTGATGACTATAATATGTACGAAGAAAAGTATAAACTAAGCTGATTTTTTAAAAGGCTGTGTCTTAACATAAAGATACAGCCTTTAGCAATTAATAGATAAAAATTATCCTAATATTAACAATTTGTTATTATTTTTCTGTTATAATATCCGTATAAAATGTTGGAAAGGATCTGCCTTAATGTTAAAATTAAAAAACATTACCAAGAATTATTCTATTGGTGACACCTATGTTGAAGCATTAAAAGACGTGAATTTGGAATTCCGAGATAATGAATTTGTTTCAATTTTAGGTCCTTCAGGCTGTGGTAAAACTACTCTTCTTAATATTATAGGAGGACTTGACCGTTATTCGGACGGTGACTTGTTTATAAACGGAAAATCTACCAAGCTTTATAAAGACGGTGACTGGGATACCTACCGAAACCATACAATAGGCTTTATTTTCCAAAGCTACAACCTTATCCCCCATCAAACCGTGCTTTCAAATGTTGAGCTGTCTCTGACACTTTCGGGTGTATCTCCTGCAGAACGCCACAAAAGAGCTGTTGAGGCTTTGGAAAAGGTTGGCCTTCAAGACCAATTAAATAAAAAGCCAAACCAAATGTCGGGTGGACAGATGCAACGTGTGGCTATTGCACGAGCACTTGTAAACAACCCGGATATTCTGCTTGCAGATGAACCAACAGGCGCTCTTGACAGTGAAACCTCGGTTCAAATTATGGGGCTTTTAAAGGAAATCGCCAAGGACCGTCTTGTTATAATGGTTACCCACAACCCCGAGCTTGCCGAAGAATATTCTACGAGAATTATCCGCCTTTTGGACGGCAGCGTTATAGACGATACAGCACCATTAACCGAGGCAGAAGAAGAAAAACCAAAAGATATATCTATTGCCAAAAAGCCCTCTATGTCCTTTAAAACTGCCTTAACGCTCTCGCTCAACAATCTGATGACAAAGAAGACAAGAACCTTCCTTACCTCCTTTGCAGGATCTATAGGCATTATAGGAATTGCTCTTATTCTTTCACTTTCAAGCGGTGTTAATGCTTACATTGCCCGTGTTGAGGAGGAAACCCTATCAAACTACCCCGTAACAATTCAGCAGGCAGGAATGGATATGACCGGCCTTGCCAATGACCTTATGGGTGAGGACATTGAGGAAACCGAAAGAGAAGCCGAGAGAATATACTCGCAGAACATTATGACCGAAATGATGAGTACTATGATTAACGGCATTTCGGTAAATAATCTTAAAGCATTCAAGGAATACATTGAAAAAGAAAAGGTTTTTGATGAATACACCAGTGAGATTCAGTACGGCTATTCAACACCGATGAATATTTACACAGAAGACGGACTTCATATTAACCCAAATCAAGTTTTTGCCACAATTATGGCAAGTATGGGAACTACGGTTGAAAACAGTTCACAAAGCGCTTCTATGAGCAGTCCGTTTATGAATACCGAAGTTTGGCATCAGCTTTTCAGCGACCAAGAATACCTCGAAAATCAGTACGAAATCGTTGACGGACGTTTTCCCACAAGCTATGACGAGATAGTTATTGTTGTAAACCGCAATCATCAAATAAGCGACTATACTCTGTATTCCTTGGGACTTAAGGACCCCAAAGAGCTTGAGCAAATGGTAGAACAAGCAAAATTGGGCGAAAAAATTAAGCCTACCAAAGAATCCTCCTACACCTTTAGTGAGATTTTGGACCTTAAATTCAAGCTCCTTGTTAATACCGATTACTTTGAAAAAACCGGTGAGTACACTTGGGTTGACCGAACCGATGACCCGCTTTATGTTCAAAAAAAGCTTGAGGGCGCCCAAGAAATTAAGGTTGTAGGTATATTAAAGCCTGTTGAAGGCGCTGTTAATAATCAAACAAGCGGTTTTGTGGGTTACACTGCAGACCTTATGAACAAGCTGATAACCGATATTAATGAAAGCGAAATTGTTAAAAAGCAAAAATCCGATGAAACCATTAACGTTTTTACAGGATATCCCTTTGAAAACAATTTTGAAAATATGACCTTTGAAGAGCTTAATATGTATATTCTCTCCTTGCCCGAGACGGAGCAATATGAATACAATGCCTACATTTCACAGATGATGTCTAACGGCAAAACAGAAGAAGAAATTGCGGAATTTTTCAGAAACGTATTAATGTCTCAAAGCAATATCGCAACCTATGACGGTAATTTGGCACTTATGGGCGTTGCTGACCTTGATAATCCTTCTTCAATAAGCTTTTACCCAACCGATTTTGAAGCCAAAGACCACATCACCACGCTTATTGCAGACTATAATGCAAAGGTCGAAGAAAGTGAAAAAATCACCTATACGGATTACGTTGGACTTATGATGTCCTCGGTTACCACAATAATTAACGCAATCAGTTATATTCTCATTGCCTTTGTAAGTATTTCACTTATTGTTTCTTCAATTATGATAGGAATTATCACCTATATTTCCGTTCTTGAAAGAACAAAGGAAATCGGTATCTTGCGTGCAATGGGCGCTTCAAAGCGTGATATTTCGCACGTATTTGATGCAGAAACTTTGATAGTCGGCTTTGTTTCAGGTGCTTTAGGTATATTGGTAACACTTATTCTCCTTATTCCTATAAATGCGGTTATCAAAGCCTTAACTGACATTAGCGGTTTGGCACAGCTTCCTGTTTTAGGCGCATTTGTGCTTATAGGTATAAGTATGCTGCTCACATTTATTGCAGGTCTTTTCCCTGCAAAGGTTGCCGCAAACAAAGACCCCGTAACCGCACTCAGAACAGAATAATATTTATAAATTTTTAAAAAGCTTTGGTTCGCCAAAGCTTTTTTCATATATAGCAAAAAGCCATCGGATTAACCGATGGCTTTAGCTATTTTATGATTGCAGTTATACATCTTAAAAATTAATCATGCTTTTTGAAGCCGCGGCGATTACCATTTTTGCGAGGCTTGTCCTGACCCTCATCAGCATCGTCCTCAACAACGGCACCGTTAACCTCAACAAGAGCGTCACGTCTTGAAAGATTAATTCTGCCCTGATCGTCAATTTCGGTAACCTTTACAAGTACTTGATCACCAACGGTTACAACATCCTCAACCTTTTCAACGCGCTTAACATCAAGCTTTGAAATGTGAACCAGTCCCTCTTTGCCGGGAGCTATTTCAACAAATGCGCCAAAGGTCATAAGTCTTGTTACCTTACCGCTGTAAATAGCACCGATTTCGGGGTCATTTGCGATAAGCTCAACAATAGAAATTGCCTGCTTTGCCTTGTCGATATCAAGGCCGGATACATAAACGTGACCGTCCTCTTCGATATTGATAGTACATTCGCACTGCTCTTGAATAGACTGAATAACCTTACCCTGCTTACCGATAACATCACCGATTTTGTCAGGTGAAATAACGGTTGTGAGCATCTTGGGTGCATACTGTGAAAGCTCTGCACGGTATTCGGGAATACATTTGAGCATAACCTCATCAAGAATGTGAAGTCTTGCCTTGTGAGTTTTAGCAAACGCCTCTTTAATAATGGCAGGAGTAAGACCGTGAACCTTTAAGTCCATCTGAATAGCTGTGATATCCTTGTGGGTACCTGCTACCTTAAAGTCCATATCGCCGTAGAAATCTTCAAGACCTTGAATATCAACCATGGTCATAAAGTCGCCGTAAACGCCCTCATCGCCTGTGATAAGACCGCAGGAAATACCTGCAACGGGAGCTTTAATCGGAACACCGGCAGCCATAAGAGCCAAGGTTGAACCGCAGATTGAACCCTGTGAGGTTGAACCGTTTGAAGAAAGCACTTCGGATACTACACGAATAGCATAAGGGAACTCTTCTACACTGGGGATTACAGGAACAAGAGCTTTTTCTGCCAAAGCACCGTGACCGATTTCACGTCTTCCGGGGCCACGTGAGGGCTTTGTTTCGCCTACAGAGTATGAGGGGAAGTTGTAGTGGTGAATATATCTCTTTGTTACTTCTTCATCAAGACCGTCAAGCTTTTGTGCTTCACTTACGGGGGCTAAAGTAGCAATTGAGAGAACCTGTGTCTGACCTCTGGTAAACATACCCGAGCCGTGTACACGGGGAAGCAAATCTACCTTTGCATCAAGAGGACGGATTTCATCGATACCTCTGCCGTCAACACGTTTCTTCTCATCCTTAAGCCAGCTTCTTACAACATGCTTCTGGATAAGATAAAGAATTTCATCAATCTTTGCTTCGTTACCCTCAAACTGTGCATCATATTTTTCATGCAAGGCATTGCTGATAGGAAGTAATGCAGCATCTCTTACAAGCTTATCATCTGTATCAAGCGCCTTTTTAACATCCTCAATGCAGAAGTTTTCCATTTCCTCAAAAATAACAGGATCAGGATCATTAGACTGGAATTCAAATTTAGGCTTTCCGATTTCGGCAACGATACCGTTTATAAACTTAACAACTTCCTTATTAACCTCATGACCTGCCATAATGCAGTCAAACATAAGGTCATCGGGAATTTCATTACCGCCGGCTTCGATCATTGCAACCAAATCCTCGGTAGAAGAAACGGTAAGAGTAAGGTCGGTCTTTGCTCTTTGCTCCAAGGTTGGGTTGATAATGATTTCGCCGTCAACAAGACCTACGTTAACGCTTGAAATAGGTCCTGCCCAAGGAATATCCGAAATTGCAATAGCGGCAGATACACCAATAGCTGCGGCAACCTCGGGTGAGCAATCGGGGTCAACCGACATAACGGTTGCAACAACAGAGCAATCGTTACGCATATCCTTTGGGAACAAAGGACGTATAGGACGGTCAATACAGCGTGAAGCCAATATTGCCTTATCGCTTGCCTTTCCCTCTCTTCTTGTAAATGAGCCGGGAATACGGCCTACGGAATACATCTTCTCCTCATAATCAACAGAAAGGGGGAAGAAATCTACGCCCTCACGGGGCTTTGCAGAGGCGGTAACGGTACAAAGTACACGTGTATCGCCATAGCATGACATAACTGCGGCATTTGCAAGACCTGCCATCATACCGGTTTCGAGTCTTAAAGGACGACCGGCAAGCTCGGTTTCATAAACCTTAAAATTTTCGAACATTTTTTAATCTCCTTTTTTCTTTTTTAATACCAGAGATTTTCGTTTAGCAATAAATCCGACACCTTAATATTTTGCCTTAAGATACCCGATTTATCGCTAACAACAAAAATCTCATAATTTACAACAAGGCAGGACCGAAAAACTTCGACCTGCCTTTTTGTATTACAATTACTTACGGATACCAAGACGCTTGATAAGAGCACGGTATCTTTCAATGTCAACCTTTTGAAGATATGCTAAAAGGTTTCTTCTGTGACCAACCATTTTGAGAAGACCTCTGTAAGAGTGCTTATCCTTCGGATGATCCTTAAGGTGAGCATTGAGCTCATTGATTCTGTTGGTAAGAACTGCAATCTGTACTTCAGGTGAACCTGTGTCACCTTCGTGAGTTGCATATTCAGCCATAATCTGTTGCTTTTTCTCGTTTGTCATTATTTTCACCTCTTTAATTCTTTTCCGCAAACCAAGCAACGGGTCTTAGTGTTCCCTTTTGGGCAGTCACCCGAAGCATAGTAAACGGTAATAGATTAATGTTCGCACATTAACCTTTGGTATTTTACCACAAACCCTTTAAAAAGTAAAGAAAAATTTTCATTTCTTTAAAAAGTTTTCCTTTTTTACGTGAGAAAAGCAAATATTTCTTCACCTCACTGCTAATTTTAGCGGTGAGGTGAATTTTTTATATCTGTTTTAAATTTTCTGAAAGCTTATCAATATGCGAAACCGCACGCTCATTATCAGCTACCATTGTTGCCATAATAAGTGCATCAAGCACTGCAAACTGACTTATTCTGGAAGTGATGGCAATTTTATGAAGCGGACTTTCACGTGTTTTTGTATATAGTACATAATCGGCAATTCCCGAAATACGGCTTTCGGAAAAGGTTGTTATTGCAAGTGTTTTTATTCCCATCTTTTTTGCCATTTCCACAGTGGCACAGGTTTCCCTGTTTTGTCCCGAATGTGAAACAGCAATTAAAATATCATTTTCCTTCATATTAGCCATTGCAACCGTTGCAGTATGCAAATCACAATAGCTTGCCGCCAATTTGCCGAGACGTTGAAATTTAAGGGTACTGTCATTACAAACTATATAGGAAGTGCCTGTGCCGAAAAAAACTATCTGCTGTGCGCCTTTTATAATTTCGGTCACCCTTTCAAGCACCGCAAAATCCAAATTATCGGTTGTAAGGCGCATAGCCTCAATATCGGCATTAATAACCTTTTTAACCTGTGTTTCAATTGTTCCGTGTTCTTTTTTGAGGTCAATTATAAAATCCTCATGCTCGGGTCTGTTGGCAACTAAAAACATCCTGAAGGACTTATAACCGTCAAACCCCATCTGGCGGGCAAAGCGTACAACCGCCGCAGGACTTACCCCTGCATTGGCTGCCAGAGTATGTACACTTGCAACCAACGCCTCGTCATAATTTGAAATAATATAGTCTGCTAATTTTTTCTCAACATCAGTAAGCTTAATATACTTATCGGTTATATACACAATAGCATCTGTAGCCATATTTTCCTCCAAGCTCTTTTTTTATATCATACAACCTTTTTAAAAAAAATTCAACTATTTGCTTAAAAACAATTGACAATTATAGGATTTACAGTTATAATAATTTCATAAAACAAAAACTTTGAAACTTTGTTTCAATACGTGAAAGGACAGTACATTATGGAACATTTGCTTGCTATTGATACGGGTGGCAGTAAAACCGTATTTAATGTATACGATTATGAGTATTCACTGATTGACAGCTTTAAATCGTTAGGTGCGGGACTCGTGAACGACAGTGACGAGGATATTCCCCATATAAGCGATGTTTTAAAAGAAATCTCCTCAAAATATGAAGTAACAGCCGTTGCGGTAAATCTTGGCGGAAATAATGCAAATCAAATAACTAAAATTTGCAAAACAAATTTCCCCGATGCCGATGTAACTGTTTTTCGCGAATCAGAGGGTACTGCCGCTCTTGAGCTTGGCAGAGTTTTCGGAACAGAAATTGTTTTGCTTGCAGGCACAGGCGCTATTGCAACCGCATTTGACGGTGAAAACGGCTATGTTGTGTCAGGTGGTTGGGGTGCTAATATCGGTGACAGCGGCAGTGGCTATGACATTGGTCTTAACGCCATAAGACAAAGCATTAATGCGCTTGACTCCGCACAACCGCTCACACCGATGCAAAAGGAAATTACAGGCGAAAATGAGCCGTTTAGAAACAAAGCCGATATAAAAGGCATTTGCAAAATGCGTGATAATGTAAGGAAAAGACTGCAGCCTCTTGACCGCAAAAATATTGCTTCCTATACAAAGATTGCCGCTCGCTTTGCCGAAATGGGTGAAGAGGATGCCTTAAAGCTCTTTTCCGATGCCGGAACAGAGCTTGGCAAAATAATTGTTAATTGCTATAATTCTCTCAAGCCTTATACTGCACACGGTGTGACCGTTACGGGAGGGCTTTTAAACACAAAAGACTTTTGGCAGGAAAGCTTTGAAAAACACATAAAAGAAAACTCCGATATTACCGATTTTGTTTATGTTAATGACGGAGTAATTCTGGGCACACTTGAAACAGCCAAAAAATTTATTAATAAGGAGATATAAAAAATGGAATTTCCAAAGGGTTTAATCGTATCAGCACAGGCGTTAGAGGGTAATCCCTTTCGCACATCAGAGGGCTTGGCATTAATGGCACACTCGGCAGAGCTTGGCGGTGCCAATGCTTTAAGAGCAAACGGTGCAGAGGATATTTCTGCAATGAGAAAAAGAGTAACGCTCCCAATCATCGGTATTGACAAACGGACTGACGGATCGGGAAGAACTGTTATAACCCCCGATTTTGAGGGAGCAAAACGTGTTGTAGAAGCAGGCGCCAATATAATTGCGCTTGATTGCACATTTTACCCAAGTGACATTAAAGAAGATACCCCTACCCTTATTAAGCGCTTGCACGAAGAATTAGGCGTGCTTGTTATGGCAGATATTAGCACTTTAGAAGAAGCTGTAAATGCTGCTGAAATGGGTGTTGATGCAGTATCAACCACACTCGCAGGATATGTTCCCGGCGCATTACATAACGATTCCGAGCTTTATACCCCCAATTTTAAATTAATTTCCGATATAGCTTCCAAAAAGCTTGGTGTCACTTTAGTTGCGGAAGGTCGTTTTTGGACTCCGGCCGATGTTAAAAAGGCTTATGAATTAGGCGCCGATGCAGTGGTTATCGGTAAAGCAATTACAAACCCAATGGCTATTACAAAATACTTTATTGCCGAATCAAAATAAGGAGCTTAAAT
>JAZQKT010000127.1:0-13594 GCA_045542295.1 Acutalibacteraceae bacterium | reverse complement strand
CGAGCGGTTTTTCCATTCCCGTTCCAAGCGGTTGGCCATGTCGGTCACCTTCGTGTTGCTCACGGTGGCTCTCTCCATGCTGGAGTGGAATATCGGCGGTATCAAGATCGCCTTTTCTTCCCTCTTGGCCTGCATGATGCTGGGTACGGTTTTCTGCAATATTTGTCCCTTGTCGCATGACCTTATGGGTGCGGCAGACAAATGGACCTCACCGCTATTTGCCCTTTTCTTTGTTATAAGCGGTGCAGAGCTGAAGCTTGGCGTGTTTAAAAGCCTTTTAATTGTTCTTATCGGTGTAGTTTACATTGTTACAAGATGTATCGGTAAATATTTGGGTTCTTATTTTAGTGCAAGGGCAACCAAATGCAGTCCCAATGTTTGTAAATATCTTGGTATCACACTTTTCCCACAGGCTGGTGTGGCGCTTGGTATGTGTGCAACTGCGATGCAATTGGGAGTGCAGGGAGAACTCATAAGAAACATAACTTTGTTTTCGGTACTTATTTACGAGCTGGTAGGTCCGTTGCTTACCCGTATGTCACTTATGGCGGCAGGGGAAATCAAGCCCATTCCGCATGAGGTTAAAAACCGCCGTCAAACAAAGCTTGATGCTGTTAAAAACAAATAGAATTAAAAAGCCAAGAGCAGAGGTTAAATCCTCCGCCTTGGCTTTTTTGTTTTTTAAATTGTTCCCCTGTAATAGAGTCCTCTTGTGTGCTTTGTATCGGGCGGAAGTGCGTGACAAAAGGCAGTGATTACCTCTCTTGCACGCTCCTTTGATTCACGTGTAAAATAAAGGATTGAGAAATCAAAGGCCTCAAGCTCCTGTCTTTTGTCAGCTAACCAAAGCGGCAGGCTGTTTAAAAGCTCACTGTAGCCCATTCTGCAACGAACGGGGAACTCAACACGAAATCGGTCGGTTATAACACCGTTTTTATCACAGTCTTTGCAGGAAATACCGTTCTTTATCGGACAGTTTTTAAAGAGCATAAGCGGTATATTACCGTAGGCTATAATTCCCTTTGGCATTATAGAGGTGAGGTGGCTACTGTCGGAAATTAACTCTTCCAAGGATACTATTGCCGCTTTAGCACCTATTTGTTTTGCAGTTACAAGGCTTTCGCTGTTGGTTATATTAAGTCCTGTGTCAGCAATAACATCAAATCCCAGCCGCTCGGCAATTTCTACAGCGGCAAGATTTCCGCAAAGTGCGGCGGTAAAGCCCTTTGCCGCAAAAAGCTTTAAGCGGTTTTCAATTGCTTGTTCACTGATTATTCCGCGTGGAATATCCACAATAAGCGGCAAATCACTCTTGAAATCGGGCTCTTGCTCCAGTGGGAAGATTATACCGTCAACACCGTTTAAATCATCCGGGATTTGGTTTGCGCTTTCAAATCTGGCAAGCAGCTTGTGGGTTTTCGGTTTTTTGATGCTTTTTTGGTGGAAAGACGGTGCGGCATCGGTATACTTAAGGGTTGCACCGCGCTTGCGGTCAAGCGCTTCGCAAGCCTCACGCCTTAACGAATTAAGTGATGAGGCAGGAACAAAAAGTCCGTCACCAAGTGTAATTCCGCCACCTACATCATAGTAAGGTGTTCCGCCGAATTTGGTTAAGCTTTTTAGGGCATCATCATAAGAAAGAGCTTTTTTTTGGGCGATTTGCGGAGTGTCCCCCGTAACCGTTACGGTGTTTTCTCCGTCAGAAAGTGTGAGCGCAACAGGCAAGTCCTTTGCGATTTTTGCCTGTACATTTATAGGAACTGACTGTCTTTCACTGCGGTAAAGCTCGTGCAAATAGGGGAACGCCTTATCTGCTGACAGTACATCCTCCTTGGTTCTTATTCCAAACATTTGACGACCTAAATTATTAATATAATATCCGTCAGTAAAGCCGGAGCGTGAAAAAACATTTTTAAGTGTGTTATTAAGCTCCTTATCAACCAAGCCCTTATCCAAGGCTTGACGGCAAGCGGCTGTAGCCGCCGCTACATATTCGGGACGTTTCATTCTGCCCTCAATTTTAAAGGAGCGAACGCCTAAAGCAAAAAGCTCCGGTATATAATCTAAAAGGGATAAATCCTTAAGGCTTAAATCATAGCCGGTACCGTTTTTTACCGAAAAGGGCAGTCTGCAAGGGCCGGCGCAAAGCCCTCTGTTGCCACTGCGTGAGCCTAAAAATGCCGACATCAGGCATTGACCGGAGACCGACATACAAAGCGCCCCATGAACGAAGACCTCAACCGTTATATTAAGCTCGTTTGCTTTTTTTGTGAGTGCGGCAAGCTCAAGGTTAGACATTTCTCTTGCGGCAACAACCTGTGTAAAACCCAATTTTTTAAGGATGGGCAGGGCAGACGGCGAATGAACACTCATTTGAGTTGATGCGTGGAGAGGCAGCTCGGGGATAGCCTCATGCACAAGACGGGCAAGCCCCAAATCCTCAACAATTATACCATCGATCCCTAAATTATAGGCGGTCTTTGCAAGGTTAAAGGCACTTTCCATTTCGTTTTCTTTAACAAGAATATTAAGGGTAAGGTAAACTCTAACCCCACGTATATGGCAGTATTCAACAGCTTCCTTCAGCTGCTCCGGGTCAAAGTTTTCGGCGTTTCTTCGGGCGGAAAAATCCTTTGCACCCAAATATACCGCATCGGCGCCGCTTCTTACAGCCGCTATAAGCATTTCACGGTTTCCTACAGGGGACAAAACCTCCCCAAGCGCTATATCTTTCATAAATTCAGTCCTTTAATTATATCTATATTACATAATACCAAACAGTAGAGTTAATTTCAAGCACAGTAGAGTCAAAAATTTGTTTAAGTTCTTTACTTTCCGCTGACGAGTTGATATAATAACTGTAACGATCATTTCGGTTTTGATTGCAATGATAAAAAATATTTGTGAGGTAATTTAAATGAAATATTTAGTTTTACTTTGTGACGGTATGGCTGATACCCATAACGAAAAAATTTTGAACGGAAAAACTCCTATGGAGCTGGCACACAAGCCTTATATGGATAAATTGGCAAAAACAGCGGAGGTTGGTATGTGCCGAACTGTGGCGGACGGCTTAAAGCCCGGCAGTGATGTGGCAAACCTTTCGGTTTTGGGTTATGACCCGTTTGTCTGCTATACGGGACGTTCTCCTCTTGAGGCGGCTTCGATAGGTGTTGACCTTAAGGATAGCGATGTTGCGCTTCGTTGCAATATTGTAACCCTTTCGGATGAAGAAAACTATGAGGATAAAACCATGGTTGATTATTGTGCAGGCGATATTTCTACCGAGGAAGCACACGAAATTATAAAGACGGTAGAGGAGAAGCTTGGCAACGATATATATAAGTTTTACGGCGGCGTGAGCTACCGTCATTGCCTGGTTGTTGCAAACGGTACAACCGAGCTTGGTGAAATGACCCCTCCTCACGACATAAGCGGCAAGGTAATAGGCGAATATTTAAGTAAGAGCGAAAACGCCGCTCCGCTTTTAGAGCTTATGAGAAAAAGCTATAATATTTTAAAGGATCACCCCGTAAATTTAAAACGCAGGGAAAATGGCAAGAATGAGGCTAATTCCATTTGGCTTTGGGGAGAGGGAAGAAGACCCGAGCTTCAGAATTTTAAGGAGAAAAACGGAGTTTCTGCCGCAATTATAAGTGCGGTTGACCTTTTAAAGGGTATAGGAATTTGTGCCGGAGCCCAAACTCCCAATGTGGTAGGAACTACAGGTTATATAGATACTGACTTTGCCGCAAAAACAAAGGCAGGCATAGAATGCTTTAAAAAAGGAACCGATTTGGTATATCTTCACTTTGAAGCTCCCGATGAGTGCGGACACAGAGGAGAGGCTCAAAATAAGGTTAAGGCTATTGAGCTTATTGACAGTCTATCACTCAAAATGATGCTTGATTATCTTGAAGGCTGTGGCGAGGATTACCGTATTTTAATTATGCCCGACCATCCTACACCGCTTGAAACCATGACCCACTCAAACAAGCCGGTACCTTACCTTATTTTTGACAGCTCGTCACCTAAAAATGGTGTTGAAAGCTTTACTGAAAATGCGGCACAAAGCACCGAAATTTTTGTTGAACACGGGCCCGACATTATGAAGCGGCTTTTAAGCGTCTAAAGTGAAAAAATATTTCAAAAATGGTTGTTATGTAAACTTGGATAACCTTAAAAGTTTTCCACTTTATCCACAAAGTTATCCACCGTTTTGGGGGCTTGTCCCCATCAAAATTGGGGTTTTGGGGTATTTTTCGGTGGAAAACCCTGTTGATAAGTTGGATAACTGCCTATTTGTAAACCTTTAGACCACCAATTTATGTAAAGTGATTTTACAATTTTCGACACAAAATTTTTTTTGTATAAAGTTATGAAAAAACACATAAAAATCACTAAAAAATCTCTCTTTTGGAGAATTTAAAATGAGGTAAAAAATGAAACGCACAAAATTAGTTGACCGCCTTCTTCCGGATTATACAAGAGGGGAAGAAATTTTCAATATGGTATCCCACATTGTCGGCGGCGGAGTTGGTATAATTATATGTGCACTGTGTATTATAAAATCTTTTTTTAATCACGATGCATATCAAATAGTCAGTTCGTTTATTTACGGCTTTTCAATGATAATTCTTTACACCGCTTCAAGTGTTTATCACGGACTGAAATCGATAATGGGCAAAAAGGTTTTACAAATTATTGACCACTGTTCGATTTTCTTTCTTATTTCAGGCACATACACCCCCATTGCGTTGTGTTCCTTGAGAAGCTATAACACCGCCCTGGGTTGGACTGTTTTCGGTGTGGTTTGGGCGGTTACGGCAATAGGTGCTACGCTTAACGCCATTGATCTTAAACGTTATAATGTTTTTTCTGTTATTTGCTATTTGGTGCAGGGCTGGTGCATAGTCCTTACAGGCAAAGCCGCAATAGAGGCTATTGGAATAAAGGGCTTTTATTGGCTTTTGGCAGGCGGAATTTCCTATACGGTCGGAGCGGTGCTCTACGGTATTGCAGGCAAAAAAACCGTAAGATATATGCATTCTGTCTTTCATATTTTTGTAGTGCTGGGTTCGGTATTGCAGTTTGTTGCAATATTTCTTTATGTATTGGTTTAAAAATCATCTATTTAAAAGGATGTGTTAATTATGAAAAAAGTATTATCAAATGGGTATTCGGAGCTTCACGATGAGTCTTTGGATATCAGCTTTGAGCCTATACCGGCTCAATGTGAGCCTGCGGGGCTTGAGTCAACTCTGGAGCCGGTTGAATTTCACGCCGCAGGATTAAAGCGCGAGGTTGAAATGGACGGAAACCTTGGTGACAGTGCTTGGGAAAGTGCCGTTTTAATTCCCGAAATGCTCAACAGATCAACCAAAGCACCTTTAGGCCCTAAAACCGACGTCCGCGTTCTGTATTCGCCAACCGCTCTTTATATTGGTGCCGTAATGCATGAGCCCGATATGGAGCATCTTGTTGCACAGTTTGACCAACACGATTTAGGCATTTATAGCGATGACTGCTTGGAGCTTATAATTGACCTTACAGGCCGCCCCGGACTTTATTATCATATAGTAGTTAATGCTCTTTGCTCAATTTATGACGCAAAAGACGGAAATAAAAACTGGAACGGTGAGGGCTTCCTTGCAAAAAGCTCACGCCATGAGGATAAGTGGATTGTTGAATTAAAACTTCCTTATGCCGCTTTTGATAATGCGACCGCTCCCGAACCGGGTGAATTTTGGGCTATCCGTTTTGCACGTGAAAGACATCATAATCAGGACTGTGTTTCTATCCCAATGATTCAGCCTATGTCTTCGCTTTCTGCAAGACAATTTCTCGGCAAACTCGTTTTTGACCCAGTTTCTGAAGGCGATATTGAGATAAGTTGTCCCATTTCTGCCTTTGATATGGGTATGAATAGCGTCCCCGTTGAAATTAAAACAAGTAAGTCTGCTGATTTTGTGGTTCGCGCCCGAGTTTACAATGCAGATAACTATATTATAAATGAAATTTCTCAAAAGGTAACTGCACCGCTTAAATTTGACTTTAAACTTCCTATCGAAACCGATACCGCCCTTCGCGCTGTTTTCAGTCTTTTAAGCGAGAGCGGGGAATCTATCAACAGCTTTGTGCTTGACCGCGCATTCCCGTTTGTTGCCCCCGGATTTGCACAGCTTGATACCGAATTAAGACATATAGAATTCGGTTGCGATGATATTCTCGGCATTTGCCATCCCGTTCATAGAGGAGCTGCAAATGCACTTAAAAGAATGAGAGCAGCTATCGCTGACTATACTGCAAAAATAAAGAATGCGATTGAAACGGATAAGATAATTGAAAAATCGGTAACCGAAGAGTTTGCGGCGCTTCAAAATGGCTTCAAGGAATTCAGAAACCGATATAGCTACCTTGTTTGGCAAACATCTCCCTGGGAAACAGGCTCTCCCGATGCGCTCCCGCCCGCAAACTATTCTCCCGAATTTGAGCTTTCCTTTAAACAAGCTTCAAATGAGCGCGAAAGAGTTGCCCTTAACTTCTCTGGTCTACTTCTTGACCGCCGCCTTGATTTAAGACTTGTGGCTTACGCTATCGATAATAGCGAGGTTTATCTTCCTCATGACCGCTTTGAAATCTATATGGAACCCTTTGTTGACCATAATGGACACTTAAATACTCAACCCCTTATCAGAGTTCCCGGCGATATTATAACAGTAACTCCCGGCTCGGCAGTTAGGGTTCATATTGTGTTTAATTCGCGCGATGTTAAGCCCGGCAATTATGATACCAAAATTGTAATCAAGCCGTTGTACGACTATAAAATCCCCAACCGTGATATTCCCGTTAATATAAAGGTTTGGAATTTTACCCTTCCAGAAACCAGAGACTGGCCTATGGACTGCTTCTTCTGGGGGCCTAACCGCCTTGATAATGATGAAGCCGCAATGCTCCGCCTTATGCACTCCCGCCATATTAACTGGGGCTGGACTGAAGGCATACGTTATACCCACGGCTTTAAGGGAATGAGAGATATTCATCCGCTTCCCGAGGGTCAGATTTATAATCCCGACCTTGTCGATAACGCTAACGAGGAGTTCTTTAAAACCGCAAAAGAACTCGGTATGCGCTTTATTTTCGGATGGAGTACCTGTCATAGTATGGAATGGCATTATCGTATGGAAGCTCGCCTTAAAAAGATGGGCTTCACAAATGAAGACTTTATTTATAAAGCTCATATACGTGATGAGTTTAAAAAGGCTCATATTTATGGTGACAAGGGTGACGTGGAAATTCGCGAGAAAATCCGCGAAGAGAAACCCGATTGGCTTCTCCAGGCCGTTTGGCTTTCAAGCCCACCACCTTCGGGTGCTACTTTAGCTGATATAGATGAAGCAAAGCTTACTGAAACTCATAAGAACTGGACACTCATCTCGGGTCTTTTAAACAGAAGTGATGAGCAAACAAAAGAATACCTTGATTATTTCAAGAGTCATGGATGCACAGTTTGGGCTTATGAATGTTCAACAACCATGCACACCCTTCCTGTTCTGGGTTATTACCGTTTCTTCCCGTGGTTCGGATATCAAAAGGGTGTTGACGGTGTTGCTATCTGGACAAATCTTTCTTCACGCGGTGAGGATGGACTTGACCACCGTGACGGATATGACGACGGTGCAACTGTTATAGACAGTAACCGCGGACCTATTCCCACCAAGCGCTTTGAGGCAGTTTCAAAGGGTCTTGAAGACGTTGCTTATATGTTTGAGCTCAAAAAGCATTTAGAGCGCCTTGAAGGGAAAATCGATGCGGCAGAATATAAGCAGTATCTTGATTTAATAACTGTAAGGCTGCCCGAAATCATTAAAAATGCCTGTCAAGAAGAGGTTGACGAGTGGAGAGATTTACTCGGCAGTGCTATTGATAAATTAAGCAGAATTTAAAAAATTAAAACAACATAAAAACCGTCGGTTTATTTAACCGACGGTTTTTCATGCTTTATAATGAGTTTTCAAGAATATCAAATAAACTCTTTTTATTTTGCATAATGCTTATATAAATCAATTTGTCCGTGAAAAGCAGGCCAGCGTGCCGAATTGCCCATAGTCACAACAATAAATTCGTTTTGGGTTGTGTTACCCTTGCCGTATGAGGCAATGCAGTAACCCGATTCATTAACAAAGCCGGTTTTACCGCCCAAAATGGTTGATGTTTCGGGCTCGGTACCGTACATATAATTAAACAGGGTGCTGGAAAGCTTAATGCCTTCGGGGTTTTGGGGAGTGACCGCCGTAGTATACTGATAGGTTGAAAGCACCTTTCGGCAGGTTTCGTTTTGCAAAGCCGCATCGAGGATAATTGCCAAATCATAGGCAGAGGAGTAATTGTTTTTGTTATGAAGCCCCGTTACATTAGTGAAATTGGTGTTTTTAAGCCCCAATTCCTTAACCTTTTGGTTCATAAGCTTTACAAATTCCTCTTCACTGCCTGCAACCGAGATGGCAAGACCCATTGCGGCATCTGCACCCGACGGTAAAATTGTACCGTAAAGCAGGTCGGTCATAGTTACCTTTTCGCCGTTTAAAAAGCCTGCCGCAGAGGCTTCAGCTTCAAACAACGGGTCAGTAATGGCATAGGTCATTGTAAAGGTATCATCAAAATTCTTAATATTCTCAACCGCTACAAGCAAGGTCATAATCTTGGTTGTTGATGCAGGATACTCTCTCGAATGAGCATTCCTTTCGGCAACTATACTGTTAGTTGATTTGTCCACAATTATAATGCTTTTAGCGTCATTCTCTATTGTGATTTCCTTTGTAGAATCGGTAGTTTTGTAAACAATTTTGGTGTCCTTTGGTACTGTTGTTTCGTTTTGCTTTGTCGGTGCTGAAGGGGAAACGGTATTAGCTTTGTTGTTTTTTGTGGTTATGACAATGATTGCAGTTAAAACAATTAAAAACAACAAAAGCGCCGCCGCAATAACACTTTTTTTGAGCCTAAAAACCCAATAAATGTCTTTTTTCCTTCTGCCGCTTTTTGGCTGCTCTTTGACATAAGAGGTGGCTGAAGGCGCCGTTTTAGGTTTATTCAGTTGTTCCTCCAGGGCTTTAAAATAATCTTCATAGCCCTTATTGCTGAAATTATCAGACATCGAAAAAAATACTCCTTTTTAAGTTTGCCGTTTGCCAAAGCATTTGAAGCTCAATCAGATTACCTAATAAGGATTTTTTGCTTTGCTTTGTTAAAATACTCGTAAATCCGTCAGCCTAGCCGAAAGTTGATTTTCTGCGAGTGCAGGTGAAATGGATTGCCTTTTATAAAATTAAAAAGTAAATTTAAAACTTGCGTCCTGCACCGCCGCCGCCAAAAGAGCCGCCGCCTCCGCTAAAGCCGCCGAAGCCACCGCCCGAGCCGAAACCGCCGCCTCCACCAAATCGGGGAGGACCGCCTATAAACCAAATAAATGGCATACGGCCGCCGCGTCTGCTCAAAAGCGCAAAAACAATCAAAATTACAATCAGCACAGCCCAAGAAACAGCAACCTTACTTCCTGAAGCTTCAACCGAGTTGCTTTGAGGGATATTATCAATAGCGGTATATCCTGCCGAAGGAGTTAAGTCGTATTCAATATAAACCTCGTTAATAACGGCATCCGCAATGGCTGTAACACCGTTTGAAAAATCATTGCTTTTTAAATATTCCAAACCGTAAATATCAATGATTCTGCCGGTTTTACTGTCCGGCAAGGCTCCTTCAAGCCCATAACCCACTGAAATATAAATTTCGCGGTCACCCTCACTTAAAAGAATAACAATACCGTTATTCTTTTCCTTGTCACCAACGCCCCACTCACGTCCGATTTCAAGGGCGTAGTCAGCAATTTCTTTACCGTCAAGACTGTCAATCGTTACTACAACCACCTGTGCAGAGGTAGATTCATTTAAAGCAACAGCTTTTGTAAGGATATCCTTTTCATCCTCACTGTCAATAACATTCGCAAAGTCATTAATATAAAATTCCTTTGTGGCGGCAAGGGGTTTTTCTGTTTTTTCCTTACAGCCGCAAAGACAGAAAACTACCGCCAGAAAAATTACCGCAATTTTTAATCTCTTAATCATATCTTTAGTCAAAGCTTACCTGCGGAACACTTTGTGAGGAAGCGTCAGCCTCAAAATATTCATAAGACTCAAAGCCGAACATACCTGCAAAGAGATTACGGGGGAACTGCTTAATTTTAGTATTATAATTACGTGCGGTATCGTTATAATCCTTTCTGGCAACAGCAATTCTGTTTTCCGTGCCTGCAAGCTCATCCAACAAAGCCTTATACTGTGCGGTTGCCGTAAGCTGGGGATAATTCTCTGTTACAGCGTTTACCCAAATATCAATAGCACTGTCAAGCTGTGCAGAAGCTGCCGCTTGCTCGCCTGCGGTATTAGCACTCATAACCTTTGAACGAGCTTCGGTTACTGCCAAATGGGTTGATTGCTCATAATCCGAAGAGCCCTTAATTGTAGAAACAAAGTTGGGGATAAGGTCAGCACGTCTTTGCAACTGAACAGAAATTTGCGAATGTGCCGATTCAACTTTTTGCTCTGCCTTAACAAGTCCGTTATAGCTGCCTATTACAGCAAACAAAAGAATTAAAACCACGCCTATAATCGATAGGGTAATAATCATGCTTTTTTTCATAAAAAACACTCCTTTTTTAAAACTGATAATTCATTGTACTATATTTCTACACAAATTTCCATATAAATTTTTGTTTATTTAATAAATTGTTGATTTTTTAACACATTTTGGTTATTATAATAAATAGGAAATTTAACAGTAGTATAAAACAAAGGCGGATTAAAATGCTGGAACTGAAAAATATTTCCTTTGGTGCAGAAAGTGAGAACGGTACAAAGGAAATACTAAAAAACATAAATTTAAAAATAGATGACGGGTTTACCGTTATAACCGGTCACAACGGCAGCGGCAAATCTACACTTGCAAAAATCATTGCAGGTATTACTACCCCTGTTTCGGGCAGAATATTACTTGACGGTGAAGATATTACCGAATGCTCGATAACAGAGCGTGCAAAAAAAGGCATCAGCTTTGCTTTTCAACAGCCGGTGCGTTTTAAGGGTATAACCGTACACGACCTTATAAGTCTTGCGGCAGGCAAGCAAATATCAATAAGTGAAGCCTGCAGCTACCTTTCAGAGGTAGGTCTTTGTGCGAGAGACTATATAAACCGTGAGGTTAACGCTTCCCTTTCGGGCGGTGAGCTTAAAAGAATAGAAATCGCCTCGGTTTTGGCACGCTCAACCAAGATTTCGCTTTTCGACGAACCCGAAGCAGGCATCGACCTTTGGAGCTTTAACAGTTTGATTAAGGTTTTTGAAAAAATGCACAAAACCCTTGGCGGCTCTATAATTATTATATCCCATCAAGAGAGAATACTCAATATTGCCGATAGGATAATTGTGGTATCGGGCGGCGAAATTGAAAAAATCGGTAGCCGTGAAGAGGTTTTGCCGTCACTTTTAGGCTCTGCCGATACTGCCTGCAGAGTGCTTAAGGAAAAGGTGGAGGTGTAGAATGAATAATACGGAGCTTGAGCTTTTAAAGATAATTGCCGATATGGACGGCACACCTGACGGTGCATTTAATATTCGGGCAAACGGTGCTTTGGCAGAACGTCATATTACCGAAAATGTTGACATTCGCACTAAATCCGATAAGTCAGGTATTGACATTATAATAAAGCCCGGAACAAAAAACGAAAAAATTCACATCCCTGTAATTATAAGCGAGACAGGACTTGCAGAGCTTGTTTACAATGATTTTTATATAGGCGATGATGCCGATGTTGAAATCGTTGCAGGCTGCGGAATCCACAACTGCGGGGGTGAGGAATCAAGACATGACGGTATTCATACCTTCTTTGTGGGCAAAAACGCCAAGGTCAAATATGTTGAAAAGCATTTCGGCAGTGGTGATGGCAACGGCGCCAGAACAATGAATCCGGCAACGGTTATTAATATTGCAGAGGGCGGCTATATGGAAATGGATACCACACAGATAGAGGGTATTGATTCCACAAAGCGTGTTACAACCGCAAAAATTGCCGAAAACGGAACACTTGTTGTTCATGAAAAACTTATGACCCATGGCACACAGCGTGCCGAAACCGATTTCACGGTTGACCTTGACGGTGAAAATTCGGGAGCTCACGTGGTTTCAAGGTCGGTTGCAAAGGATAATTCGTATCAGTTGTTTTTATCGAAAATTAACGGTAATAATATATGTAACGGTCACACCGAATGTGATGCAATTATAATGGATAATGCCACCGTTTCCGCAATTCCGCAGATAGCGGCAAATCATATTGACGCTTCCCTTATACACGAGGCGGCAATAGGAAAAATAGCAGGGGAACAGCTTACAAAGCTGATGACTCTGGGACTTTCGGAAAAAGAAGCCGAGGAACAAATTGTTAACGGCTTTTTGAAATAAATTATGAGGTGATAAAAATGGAGTTAAAGGGTAGTAAAACCGAAAAAAATTTAATGGCTGCTTTTTCAGGTGAGAGTGAAGCCAGAAATAAGTACACTTATTTCGCTTCTGTTGCCAAAAAGGAAGGGTTTGAGCAGATTTCTGCAATTTTTCTTGATACTGCAAACAACGAAAAAGAACACGCAAAAATGTGGTTCAAGGAGCTTGGCGCTTTAGGCGATACCGCTGCTAATTTGAAGGCAGCTGCCGCAGGCGAAAATTATGAGTGGACCGATATGTACGCAACCTTTGCAAAAGAGGCAGAGGAAGAGGGCTTCACAGCAATTGCCGCAAAGTTCAGAATGGTAGCCGCAATTGAAAAGACCCACGAGGAAAGATACTTGAAGCTTCTTAACAATGTTGAGATGCAGCAGGTATTTGAAAAGGCAGAGGAAACCATGTGGGAATGCCGCAACTGCGGTCATTTGGTAATCGGCAAAAAGGCACCTACGGTTTGCCCTGTTTGCGCACATCCCCAAAGCTTCTTTGAGGTTAGAAAAGAAAATTATTAATCACGAAAATAAAAAGCGATGCCAACGGCATCGCTTTTTTGTCGTATAACGAAAACCACGTAATGGTTGCGATGTTAACGATGAAAAATTTTATCGAAAAAGAGAGTATAATATATCACAATTGAAAAAGATAAAAATTTGAGTATCGTCGCTCATGCCGCGACAGGCACGCCCTTTCTTGTGTGGGCGAAAAGAAAGGGCGGAAAGATTCGCCTAAAGGGGGAATTTCGATTTCCCCCTTAGGTGACAAATTTTAATTTTTATTAAAACGCCGACAAAGAGTGAAAACTACGTTTTCAATTTGTCGGAAAGTATTATAATATTTAAAGTGTGATTTTTGTCACCTTATCCCCCATAAACGACAATGGCTCCGCCCTTGACCCGTTTGGAGGGTAGTAAATAATAAATGCTTTGGCTACACAAACATTTGAAATAAAACCTTAAATTATATCGTAAACCTCAACAATACCGCTTTTATGATATAGTGAGGGGGTTATAAGCAGGGAATAGCCACGTCCAAAGTCCGAAGTCCA
>JAZQKT010000126.1:0-11057 GCA_045542295.1 Acutalibacteraceae bacterium | reverse complement strand
TTGTTGACGGCAAAGAGGTTAAAATGACCGTTAGCGTTGGCGATAAAGTTATCGCCGCAAAATATTCCGGTACAGAAATTAAGATTGACGGTGAAGAATATACAATTCTTCGTCAGTCTGATATTTTAGCAATCGTAGAATAAGGAGATTTTAATAATGGCTAAAAATATTATTTTTGGTGAAGATGCCCGTAAGTCCTTGCAGGCAGGTGTAGATAAGCTTGCAAATGCTGTTAAAGTAACTCTCGGTCCTAAAGGAAGAAACGTAGTTCTTGATAAGAAATACGGCGCACCGCTTATTACTAATGATGGTGTAACAATCGCTAAAGAAATTGAGCTTGATGATCCTTTTGAGAATATGGGCGCACAGCTTGTTAAAGAGGTTAGCGTTAAAACTAATGACGCTGCCGGTGACGGTACTACAACCGCTACCGTTTTAGCACAGGCTCTTATTAATGAAGGTATGAAGAACGTTGCTGCAGGAGCTAATCCTATGGTGGTTAAAAAGGGTATTAAAACCGCTGTTGATACTGCTATTGCAACTGTTGTTAACAATTCTAAAAAAGTTAGCGGAAGCGAAGATATTGCCCGTGTTGCTACCGTTTCCAGCGGTGATGAGGTTATAGGAAATCTTATTGCTGAAGCAATGGCAAAGGTTACTGCTGACGGTGTTATTACTGTTGAAGAATCAAAGACTGCCGAGACCTATTCAGAGGTTGTTGAGGGTATGCAGTTTGACCGTGGTTATATCACACCTTATATGGCTACCGATACAGATAAAATGGAAGCTGTGCTTGATGATGCTCTTATTCTTATTACAGATAAGAAAATTTCAAGCATTCAAGAGATTCTTCCTATTCTTGAGCAGATTGTTCAGTCGGGCAAAAAGCTTGTGATTATTGCTGAAGATATTGAGGGTGAAGCTCTTTCTACACTTATAGTTAACAAGCTTCGCGGTACATTTACCTGCGTTGCAGTAAAAGCTCCCGGTTTTGGTGACAGACGTAAAGAGATGCTTCGTGATATCGCTATTCTTACAGGCGGTGAGGTTATCTCCGAAGAATTAGGTCTTGAACTTAAGGATACTAATGTTTCTCAACTTGGTCGTGCACGTCAGGTTAAAATTTCCAAAGAAAACACTATTATTGTTGATGGCGCAGGCGATACTAACGCAATTAAGGATAGAATTGGTCAAATCAAGAACGAAATTGCCACAACAACCTCTGATTTTGACCGCGAAAAGCTTCAAGAAAGACTTGCTAAGCTTGCGGGCGGTGTTGCTGTAATTAAGGTTGGTGCTGCTACCGAAATCGAAATGAAAGAGAAGAAGCTTCGTATTGAGGATGCTCTTTCTGCTACAAAAGCCGCAGTTGAAGAGGGTATCGTAGCAGGCGGCGGTGTTGCACTTATTAATGCAATTCCTGCTGTTAAGGCACTTCTTGATTCTGCTGAAGGTGACGAAAAAACAGGTATCAGCATTGTGCTTAAGGCGCTTGAAGCTCCTATTAAGCAGATTGCTCTTAATTCGGGTCTTGAAGGCTCTGTAATAATTGATAAGATTATCTCAAGTGATAAGATCAATTATGGCTTTGATGCTTATAATGAGGTTTATACCGATATGTTAGATGCAGGTATTGTTGATCCTACAAAGGTAACACGTTCAGCGCTTGAAAATGCCGCAAGTGTTGCTGCAATGGTTCTCACAACCGAAAGTCTTGTTGCAGATAAACCCGAGGATGCCGCTGCCGCAAATGCTGCTGCAGCTGCCGCCGCAGCCCAAGGTGGAATGTATTAATTTTTAAAAAACACAGAGGCGGCAATATGCTGTCTCTGTGTTGAATTTTAAGGGGTGAATATATGAATGAAAAGTGCTATGTAAATCTTAATAAATTTATGTTAAGTAAGCCAAGGCTTGCAGAGCTTTGTGTGGTTTTGGGCAAGATAATTACACTTTCAGTTTATGTATTCTATCCGCTTTTTCTCTTATATGCATTCATATTTTCAAAAGAAGAGCTATTAAAGCTTGTTTTGGTTCCGGCTGTCTCTTTCCTTTTTGTAAGCATTTTAAGAAGGTTAATTAATGCACAAAGACCCTATGAAAAGCTCCCTATAACACCGCTTTACAATAAAAAAACAGTTGGCAATTCGTTTCCTTCAAGACACACCTTTTCTGTATTTATCATTGCTTTTGTAACTTTATATTTGGAATTTTGGACGGGACTTGTCTTGTTCGGCATGGGGTTAGTTTTAGCTGTCACCCGAGTGCTGTGCGGTGTGCATTTTATAAAGGATGTTTTAGTTGGATTTTTAATAGCACTCATTTTCGGTGCAATGGTATTTATAATTTAGAAGGACTGTGTTGCAACTCACTGCAACACAGTCCTTTTTTTAAAATTTTAAAACTTTTTTAATTTTTTTGATTATTGGCGGAACGACAACAGCGAAAATAATAGCAAAAATCAAACCGCCGGCTATTTTTAGAGAAACAAAAAGACCAAAGAAACTTTTAATAAAATCGTAAGGCCAGCCAACAATTATACTGTCTAAATATAACGCTATAATATTTAAAATTGAAAGGAGTAATGAGCTAATAAAAAACTGAATTCCAAGTAAAATGCGATTATCGCTTTTTTTGAATATTTGGTAGAATAAAGCAACTAAAAAGGCATAAATAATTGTTGGAGCCATCCAAATTGGAATAGTTGCAAAACTAGCACCTGCGTTTGAGTTAACGATTATCAATTGAGATATAAAGGAACCAACTGTTGCAGTAGCAGTTCCCCAAACAGGACCAAACAACACCGAAGCCAATATTAGCGGAAAACAACTTATAGGAATTTGGTATTTATCAAGCAATGCTATAACTCCAAATTCCGAGGCTATCCACTCTAATGGCACATAGAGAGCAGCAAGCAAAGCACACACACAAATCTTTGTTGTAAATTTTTTATTTTTTGACATAAAAATACCTCCAATTACCCGTTTTTCCGAATAATAGGAGGTTTACTCTATATTAAACGGCAGCGGGATGCGACCGTCGAACCGCGGGAAAAATCCTTCGTCTGTTTGGCAACTCCCCGTCCAAACAGCACTTAACGCTCAACCGTCTACTCTGCAAATTTGATATATTCATTATAATGCTAAATCTAATTTTGTCAAGATTTTTTTAAAAACATTGCCCGATAATGTCCTTTATAACCTCGCTTGCAAGAATAAAGCCTGCAACTGCCGGTACAAAAACTGCACTTGCAGGGACATGTCTGCCTTTAGCTTCTTCCTGAATCATGGGTTTGATTGGAAGCTCGGTGGAATATACAACCTTTAGCTTTTTAAAACCTCTTTTTTTAAGCTCGTAGCGCATAACGCGTGCAAGAGGGCAGACAGAGGTTTTAAAAATATCGGTCACCTCAAGCTTTGTTGGATCTAATTTGTTTCCCGTTCCCATCGAGCTTATTATGGGAATATTAAGTGTTTCACAGCGTGAAATAAGTTCGAGCTTGGCAGAAACGGTGTCTATGGCATCTATTACATAATCATAGACCGATAAATCAAAGCTTTCGGCAGTTTCTGCACTATAAAACAAATTATGAGACATAACTTTAATTTCGGGATTAATACTTAAAATCCGCTCCTTGGCGGCTTCAGTTTTTAATGTGCCTAAAGTCTCTTGTGTTGCAATAATTTGTCTGTTTAAATTGGTAATACTCACAGTATCATTATCAATTAAATCTATACCGCCAATGCCTGTGCGGGCCAGTGCTTCAACAGCATAGCCACCCACACCGCCAATACCGAAAACCGCAACACGGGCGTTTTGAAGTTTTTTAATATTTTCACAGCCTAAAAGCTGTTCTGTTCTTGAAAAACATGTATCCATAACTACACCTCACATTAATTCTAATCTTACTGAAAACAATTGTCAAGGATTCAATTTAGTATATTGACTTTGCAATAACACAATGATATAATATTTGTGCTTAAAAACTGTAATTGGTGAGGAGAATTTTATGTTACTTTCAGTTTCCACAAGTCCCATTAATACCCGTTTGTCAGACAGAGATGCAATTCGCATAATACATGAAGCCGGCTTTGATGCCTATGATATGTCACTTACAAAGATGTTTATTAATAAGGATGATGTTTTCAATGGTGACAATTACATTGAAGAAGCAAAGGCATTGCGTGAATATGCGGACGGTTTAGGTATTGTTTGTAATCAGGCACATGCTCCTTATCATTCAAGCTGTGGTGAGCCTAAAAGAGATGCTGAAATATTTGATGCGATTGTTCGTTCAATGGAAATCGCTTCAATTTTAGGCGCAAAAATAATAGTCGTTCACCCGAAACAGCATTTGAAATATGCCGATTGTGCTGAAGAATTATTCAATTTGAATGTTGAATTTTACAGAAATTTAGCTGTATATGCCGAGAAATTCGGTATTAAGGTTGCAGTTGAAAATATGTGGCAGGATAACACAAAAACCCACGCTATTGTTGACAGTACCTGCTCACGTTCGTGGGAATTTCGTAAATATGTAGATGCGATTAACAGTGAATGGGTTGTTGCTTGTCTTGATATCGGTCACGTTTCATTAGTGGATGCTGATATTACTGAATTTATACATACCCTTGGTAAAGACCGTTTAAAGGCACTACACGTTCATGATACCGATTATGTTGATGACAGTCATACCTTGCCCTTTATTGAAAAATTGGATTATAATGCCATTGCCAAAACTTTGGGTGAAGTGGGATACGATGGCGATTTCACTTATGAGGCTAACAGTTTCTTTGTTAATAAGCCTATTGAGCTTTTACCTGCTTCTTATAAATTTGCCTGTGAAATAGGAAGATATTTAATTAATGAAATAGAAAAAGCAAGAAAATAATTTTATAATTAAATGCCTCTCAATACGGACACACTTTATGGTGAAGTTCCCAATGAGGGGCATTTATAATTAAAATACAAAGAGGTGATTTTTTGAACTATTATGCTGATGCTGAAAAATTAAAAGAATTAAAACAAAAAGCTAACCGCTTGCCTTTAGAGCCCGGTGTTTATATTATGAAAAACATCAAGGGAGAAATCATATACATCGGTAAGGCAAAAGCGCTTAAAAACAGGGTTACACAGTATTTCGGTTCGGGAAATCAACATACGGAAAAGGTACGGCGTATGGTTTCAAATGTTAATGATTTTGAATACATCGTCTGTGACAGCGAATTTGAAGCTTTAATCCTTGAAAACTCACTGATAAAACAAAATAAACCAAAGTATAACATCCTTTTAAAGGATGATAAAGGATATTCTTATGTAAAAATCACTAAAGAAAAGTGGCCCAGGATTTCTTATGCTAAAATGACCGATGACAAGGCAGAGTATATCGGCCCTTTCAGCTCGGGATTTATTGTTAAGGAAACAGTAGACGAAGCACGAAAAATATTTAAATTGCCCGATTGCAACCGTAACTTTGATAACTACAGCAAACCTTGTCTTAATTTTCACATCGGTCTTTGTGATGCGCCCTGCAAGGGAAAAATTTCTCATAAGGATTATTTAGAAACAATTGAAGCTGCTGTAGAGTTTATTAAAAAAGGCGATATTAACGGTATTTCTTTAGAAAGTCTTGAGGAAAAAATGCTTTTGGCGGCAGAAAATTTACAATTTGAGGTTGCCGCAAGACTTAGGGACAGAATAAGCGCAATTAAGAAAATACGCGAAAAACAGAAGGTTGTTTCCACAACACATAAATCACAAGATGTTATTGCAACTGCACTTTTGGGTGAAAAAGCCTGCGTTGCGGTTTTAAGCTTCAGAAACAACCGTTTAGTTAATAAAAATCATTATTTTCTTGAGGGCTTTAACGATAAAGCATCTGTCTATAATGAGTTTTTGCAACAATATTATTTAGATAAAACCGATATCCCATCAAGAATTCTAATTGACTTTGAGGATGATTTTTCAGTCACTGAAAAATGGCTTGGTGAGATTGCAGGCAAAAAGGTGAGTTTTATCAATCCAAAGTCTGCGGAGCCGCTGAAGCTTATAGAAATGTGTCTTAATAACGCGGCGGAAAACCTATCGGAAAAGAGCGAACTTGCGGGTAGGGAAACGGCTGCATTAAATGAGCTTGCAGGTCTTTTAGGACTGGAAAACACACCAAGCTATATTGAAGCTTATGACATTTCCAATACGGCAGGAAGTGAAAATGTGGCCGGAATGGTTGTTTTTAAAGATGGTAAGCCATATAAATCGGCCTATAAAAGATTTAAAATCAAAGGCTTCTTGGGACAGGATGATTATAGGTCAATGGCAGAGGTTTTGGACAGAAGATTTAACGAATACTTTAACGGTGAGGACGTTGGCTTTAAGCGTTTGCCCGATTTGATTTTACTTGACGGTGCAAAGGGGCAGATTAATGCCGTTTTGCCTGTTCTTAAAAAATATGACATTAGAATTCCGCTTTTTGGTATGGTGAAGGACTCAAAGCACAGAACCAGGGCTATTGCTACAACCGGTGGAGATATTTCGATAAAATCCAACAGACGTTGCTTTACGCTTGTCACCAAAATTCAGGACGAGGTTCACCGCTTTGCTATTGGATACCATAAAAATTCTCAAAGCAGGGCTATGCTGAAATCCGAACTTCTTGATATTGAGGGTGTCGGAAAGGCAAGGGCAGAAGCGTTATTTAAGCATTTTGGCAGTATCAAAAAAATTAAAAACGCAACTGTTAAGGAACTTACCGCTGTAAAGGGAATCAGTGAGACGGCGGCTAAAAAAATTAACGCATATTTTAACAATTTGTAAACATTTTGTTTGACAATTTATATCCTTTGTGTTATTCTAGACGAAGATAGAGGTGCGGTCTGTCAGTAGTAATATTCTTTTGTGACGAACAGGTCGGGAATATGAAAGGGGCAACCGCCGAAATAAAGTGCTTTCTGTTCAGGGTGCTTTGTTGGTTTATTGCAAAATATGTAATAAACTGTCACTATTTGTGGAGCGCTATCAGTTTGTGTAAGCTAACCGTAGTGCTTTTGCATTACGGTTTTTTTATTTCAAAATTTAGGAGTGTTAAAATGAAAAACGTTAAGAAAAAGCTTTCTATTTTAGCAGTAATACTGCTGCTATGCCTTTCTTCAGTATTCGTATTTAATGTTGCGGCAGATAAATCCGATGCTGAAGAAGCTGAAAAAATTTCAGCCCCATTTACAGTTGTTGTCGGCACTGGTGAGGATGCCGAAGAGGTTCTTTATGATTTTTCCGAAGAGGACGAGGATGCCGCAACACCGCAGGATTATGTTGACAGTTATGCAGATAACCTTACTTATGACAAGGATTTTAAGGCTCATCACGCAGAGGCTTTAGGTCTTGTGAGAGAATCTATTGATTTATATGCAACATTCTGGTCTCTTTTGCCGCCGCTTATAGCAATAATTTTGGCTTTGTTTACCAAGGAGGTTTATTCCTCGCTCTTTATCGGTATTTTAGCAGGTGGTTTGATTTATTCGGGCTTCAATCTAGAAACCACAATGGTACACGTGTTTAGTGACGGCTTTGTAGGCAGTGTTGCTGATTCTTATAACACCGGTATTCTTATTTTCCTTGTGCTTTTAGGCGCAATAGTTGCTTTAATGAACAAGGCGGGTGGTTCTGCCGCATTTGGCAGATGGACCACAAAGCATATAAAGTCAAGACTTGGTGCACAGCTTGCTACAATAGCATTAGGTGTTCTTATCTTTATTGATGACTATTTCAACTGTTTGACCGTTGGCTCTGTAATGCGTCCCGTAACAGATAAACATAATATTTCACGTGCAAAGCTTTCGTATCTTATTGATGCAACTGCTGCACCGGTTTGTATTATTGCTCCTATCTCTTCTTGGGCTGCCGCAGTTGCAGGCTTTGCGCAAGGCTCGGGTGCAAAGAGCGGTATGTCACTATTTATAAGTGCTATTCCTTATAATTTCTATGCTTTGTTAACTATTGTAATGATGATTACAATAGCAGTTTTAAAATTCGATTACGGTCCGATGAAAAAACACGAGGAAAATGCAAAGAACGGTGATATTTTCACAACCAAAATGGAAGAACAGGTTGAGCAATTAACACCGAATGAAAAGGGTAGAGTGTGTGACCTTGTTGTTCCTGTTGTTATGCTTATAATTGCTTGCGTATTTGGTATGATTTATTCAGGCGGTTTCTTTGATGCCGAGTCGGATGGCTACAGAAACTTTATTACAGCCTTTTCCAACAGCGATGCTTCTGTTGGTCTTGTTTACGGTTCATTTATTGCACTTATTCTTACAATTATTTTCTTCCTTTTCAGAAGAGTGATTTCTTTTAAACAATGTATGAATTGCGTGCCCGAAGGCTTCAAGGCAATGGTACCTGCAATAATGATTTTGGTTTGTGCTTGGACCCTTAAAACAATGACTGACAGTCTTGGCGCTAAAATCTTTATTTCCCAACTTGTTGAAGGCAGTGCCGCTTCCTTTATGGGCTTCTTACCTGCTATAATCTTCCTTATTGCAGTTGGTCTTTCTTTTGCTACCGGTACTTCTTGGGGCACATTCGGAATACTTATTCCTATAGTATTAAGCGTGTTCGGTGCATCCGACGGTAACATAACAATAGTTGCGATTTCTGCTTGTATGGCAGGTGCTGTTTGCGGCGACCACTGCTCACCGATTTCCGATACCACCATTATGGCTTCGGCCGGCGGTCAGTGTGACCACATAAATCACGTATCAACACAGTTGCCTTACGCATTAACAGTTGCGGCTGTTTCATTTGTCAGCTATATAATAGCAGGATTTATTCCGAATTGGTATATCAGTTTGCCGATTTCAATTGTTCTGATGCTTGCAACATTGTTAGTTATTAAGACAATTACTGATAAAAAGACGAATTAATAATCCACATTAAATTTAAAACCTCGATGAATTTTCATCGAGGTTTTTTCTTAATCTCCGGCTTCTGTATGATTTCTGAAAAGTAGTGATATACACCAAATACCTGCCAAAGCGATTACTGTGTAAATAATTCGGCTAATCACTGCATCGCTTCCGCCGAATGCCCAAGCAACAAGGTCAAATTGGAAAAGACCGACAAGACCCCAGTTGAGTGAGCCTATGATTACAAGGATAAGACAAATTTTATCAAACATTATTTTCAACTCCTTTACTTTTAATATGTTCAGAATTTATTTATATATACAAAAAACACGATGAAAAATTCATCGTGTTTTAAAATTAAAATATTTTAATTATTATTCAAAGCTCATAATACAATTCATATCATAAAGCCCGGCGTTTTTGCCGTAAATAAATTTTGCGGCTTTAACGGCGCCAACAGCAAAAACCTCTTTAGAATATGCGGAATGTGAAATCGTTATAACCTCATCGTGGCCGGCAAAAATAACATCATGCTCACCAACAATTGTACCGCCTCTGACAGAATGAATGCCAATTTCGTTTTTGGGGCGCTTTTGGCGCTTTGAATGACGGTCATACTCGTAAGAAAGCTTATCGTTAAAGACTTCGTTAATGCTGTTTGCAAGCATTATAGCCGTTCCCGAAGGTGCATCAATCTTTTGGTTGTGATGCTTTTCAACAATTTCGATATCAAACCCGTCTCCTAAAATTTTAGCGGCTTTTTTTGCTAAAGAACAGATAAGGTTAACACCTAAAGACATATTAAAGGTGAAAAATATCGGTATTTCCTTTGCGGCATTTTTAATTTGTTCAATTTGACTTTCACTAAAGCCTGTAGTTGCAATAACAAGAGGAATTTTCTTGTTAAGAGCAAAATCCAACATACTGTCAAGCAAAGCAGGATTTGAAAAATCAATGATCAAATCACAATCAACATTGATTTCTTTAAAGCTTTTAAAAACAGGGAAGCCTTGGGAGTTATTGAACTTGTCAACGCCTGCAACAATCTGCATTTCACTGTCGTTCTTTAGTGCTGATGCCACAAAGCCGCCCATCTTGCCGCCCGAACCGCAAAGAATTACATTAATCATTATTTACACATCCTAAATAGTTAAATATTAAAACCGCACTCTATCAATTTTTCTTTCAAAAAATCAAGATTTTTGTCATTCATAGGATAAAGCGGCAATCTGCAAGGACCTATCTCCATACCGATAAGATTCATCGCCTGCTTAACGGGAATGGGATTTACATCACAGAAAAGTGCTTCAATAAGCCCGGTATACTTTATTTGAAGCTCACGAGCTTTACTGTAATTTCCTTTTAAATATTGGTGACACATATCGTGTGTTTCATAGGGAAGAAGGTTGGAAAGTACAGAAATTACACCATCAGCCCCCAGTGACATCATTGGTACAATTTGGTCATCATTTCCCGAATATATTGCCAGGTCATCACCGCAAAGGTAGCGTGTTTTTGCAACCGATGCAATATCGCCGTTAGCTTCCTTTGTTGCAACAATTTTTTCGTGCTTTGAGAGAATTTTATAGGTTTCGGGTTTAATCGAAACGCCTGTACGTGACGGCACGTTATACAGAATAATCGGTTTGTTTACACGGTCAGCAATATAGTTATAGTGAGCAACAAGACCTTCTTGTGAGGTTTTGTTATAGTAGGGTGTTACCATCAAAAAAGCATCTGCGCCAACCCTTTCGGCATCAGAGCAAAGCTCAACTGAATAAACAGTGTCGTTACTGCCTGTTCCCGCAATAATCGGAACGCGCTTATTTGCGGTTTTAGCGGCAACTTCAATAACCTTAAGATGCTCGTCATACCTTAAGGTGGATTTTTCTCCTGTTGTACCGCAGATAACAAGCGCATCTATACCTGCATCGATCTGCTCATTCACAAGACCTTCAAGTCTTTCGAAATTTACACTTCCGTCCTCAAACATAGGGGTAACAAGAGCCGTTGCGGCACCTTTAAAAATAGACTGCTTCATAAAAACAACTCCTAACGGAAATATTTGGTTTAAAAGGATTAGTCCATATAGCCCTTTGCACAAAGAAGCTCTGCAAGTAAAACAGCACCGCCTGCTGCACCGCGAAGGGTGTTGTG
>JAZQKT010000125.1:0-21518 GCA_045542295.1 Acutalibacteraceae bacterium | reverse complement strand
GATGCGTCTTTTAAACGGGACGTCGAGGCGCCGTCCCCTACGGATTGCGCTGTTTCAAGCATATTTTCTGCGAATATAGCATAGCCCTTGGTTGGGTCGTCGACTAATACGTGGGTTACGGCACCAATTAGTTTTCCGTTTTGTAAAATCGGGCTGCCGCTCAATCCTTGAACTATACCGCCTGTTTTTTCAAGCAGTTTTTTATCGGTTATTGTAACAACCATATTTTGAGTAGCTGAACGGTAGGCGGAAGTTCTCACCTTAACCTTACAATCGTAAAGCGTTGGGGTTGTACCGTCAACTGTGCAAAGTATTTGCGCATTGCCGTTTTTAACCTCATTTTTAAGCGCTATTTCGGTAAGATAAGAATAATCAAGCTTGGCTTTTAGTTTAGAATAGACACCCGAATTGCAATTTAGATTGATTTCTCCCAAGCTTTTGTCACCGAACTTTCCGTTAAGCTGTCCGGGGCCGCCTGCACTTCCCTTCTCAACCGATAAAATCTCTGCGTTTACAATTTCACCCGAATCTAGGCTTAAAAGAGCGCCGGTATCTTCATCGCATATACCATGACCCAAACCGCAGATTATTCCGGTGGCAGGGCTGTAAAATGTGAGTGTGCCGATTCCCGCAGAGCTGTCCTTGACCCATACGCCTATTTTATAACTGCCTGTTTCCTTTGAAATCTGTGCAGTTACATTGATATAAAGCTTCTGCTTTTTTCTTGAAATTAAAAATTTCATTTTTTGTCCCTTTGACTTCTCGATTATACGGCTTAAATCCTCATTCGTGTGAATTTTTTCTCCGTTTACCGAAATAATATAATCGCCAAGCTTAAGTCCTGCTTCCTTTGCAGGTCTTTTAAGTCCGTTTTCAGTATCAACCTCTGTAAGATCGATTACCAAAACACCCTCGGTATAAATCTTCATTCCAAACGGACTGCCCAGCACCGCAACATGCATTTCGTCAACCACCTCAACATTAACTGTTGAAAACGGAATAACTCCAAATGCCTTTAAATCAACGGCATAGCTTTCACCGATAACGTTCAGCTCGTTGGATTGCGAAAGCTCAACACCGTCAAATTCAGCCTTTATTGGTATTTTTGAATTTATAACAAGATTTTCGCCCTTAATTATTTTATATTCACTGTTTAAATTGGTTTGTAAATAAAGTATTGAAGCAAAAACAAAAACGCTGAAAATCAAAGCGCAAAAAAACAATATTTTAATCAAAAACCGTGCAACCTTCATTACATTACCTCCTGTAATAGATTGCACGGTTTTAATTAATAATATAAATGTTAATTTTTTAAAGTTTTATTTTTTTTATACTCGGGCAAATCAAGTCTTATCATTGCAATTACAATGGATATAAGACTGAAAATATCCGAAAAAAGACCGCCTAACGAAAAATAATAAATATTATAGAACATCCACATAAAGCAGGTAGGAAGGTTTATAAGCCGAAGCTTTGCGGGGTTTTCAATGCCGTGAGCCACTGTTTGTACAACAGCACCCATAATTGCAAAAATGCAAACAATACCATCCCAAGTAGCAATTCCTATACCGATAAAGAGAAGACTAAATAACACTTGTGCCCATTTTGTAGACCTGCTTTTTTCGACAAGCCAGATATATACAAAGCCCCGAATACAGCTTGTGACATTTGTAATCATTCCCGTGTATGCAGGAAGCATGAAATAATGCACTGTGAAAAGAATATAGCTTATAATTTTAAAAACATTAATAGCTTTAAAACTTTTTGCCTGAAAGGATAATGCCGACATAATAAATGCCACTATCCCAAGCACCTGTGTTATAATCTCATAAAATTCCACTTATAATACCTACTTCCTGTGATAGCTGTAGTAAACTATCATATCCATTTGTTCGCCGTTCAAAGAGTTGATACCTGTAACGGTTATACCGTCACCGCTAAGTAAGGTATAATAGGTTGCGTTTTCTGCCATACACCTAAAAACGTCGCTTTCGCCGCACATAATTCGTATCTCACCGTCAATCACAACAATTCTGCCGGCCTTGCCCATTATTGTTTCCTTGACCGCTCCGTCCTCTCCCCTTATACGGCGTGTTACATACTTAATCTCCCTGCCGTCCATTTCCAAGAGAACATTTTCGTTTTCCTTTTTTTTACGTTTAAACCCAAACACTATGTATCTCCCCCAACATTTTCACATTGATTATATCACTTAAATGTCTTTTGTCAATACGAAGAAATGTATTTTTAATGCCTTAAAGCCAATAATAAAAATTGGTGATTAGCTTGATAACAACTATTGTAAGAACAATAATACTCTATGTCTTTGTAACCTTTGGCATCCGCATTATGGGCAAGCGGCAAATAGGCGATATGCAGCCTAACGAATTGGTCATAACGCTTCTTATTTCGGAAATTGCCGCCATTCCCCTTCAAGATTCCTCGCAACCGCTCTTAAACGGCATAATGGCAATATTTATGCTTGTTATTCTTGAGATTATTATGTCAGTTTTAGCAATGAAAAATCAGTATATACGCAAGCTTATGAGCGGAAAATCCATTGTGGTTATAAAAAACGGTGTTATTGACCAACACGCAATGAAAAATGTTCGTATGACGGTTTTAGACCTTATAGAGCTTTTAAGAGGTCAAAATGTTTTTGACATTTCAACCGTTGCGTTTGCTGTCCTTGAGGTGAACGGAAACTTAAGTGTATTACTTAAGGCATCCGAACAAACCGTAACCGCAAAGGATATGAGCATCAAAGCCAAAGACAAACCTCTGCCCTTGCCGGTTATAAGCGACGGAAAAATTATTGATGATTCATTAGCCGCACTTCAAACCGACCGAAAAACCATAAAAAGGCTTTTACAAAAGCAAAATTTAACCGAAAACAATGTGTTTTTAATGACACTTGACCGCAACGGTGAAGCAAACATTATTAAAAAGAGGGAAAAAATTTGAAAAGATTAGTTGCCGCAGGAATTTTACTGTTGTTTGTCATATCCGCCTACATTTACGGATATTTATATATAGATACCGCCTGTCTTGAAGCTAAAAAAATTCTTGAAGAATGTGTTATTGCATACGAAGGCGAGGATAACGCAAGTATTAAAGCCGAAAAGCTTGAAAGCTATTGGAGCAAAAAGGAAAAAGGACTTTCTTTTTTTGCAAATCACGCTGATATTGATGAAATTGAGCTTGCCATAAGCACCCTTAAAACCTATAGTTCAAGCAAGGAAAAAGCAATTTTTTACGAGTATTCAGGCACCGTTGAAGTTTTATTGCATCAGCTAATGGAGGACACAACTCCAAACATTCACAGCATTTTCTAATAAAAATTCATCATATTTGCATAAATATGCAAATATCGGTTGACTTTTACAAGCTAAAGTGTTATAATTTTTTAGTAAAACCGCTTAAGCGGTAATTTTAATTATTTAGGAGAGATTTTTATGAAAATGCTTTCGAAAATTTTAAGCCTTTTAATGGTGCTTTGCTTGGTGTTCACCCTTGCCGCTTGCGGTGAGAAGGAAAAAACATTGTTGGTTGCTACTAACGCAGAATTTGAGCCTTTTGAGAGTTTAAATTCTGATGGCGAAATCGTAGGTTTCGACATTGATCTTTTGAATGCAATCGCCAAAAAAATGGGTTATAAAGTTAAGTACGAAAATATGGAATTTGATGGTGTTGTTGCCGCTGTTGCTAATGGTACTTGTGACCTTGCGATTTCAGGTCTTACCATAAACGCAAAACGTTCAAAATCAGTTAGTTTCTCTACCCCTTATTACAGTGGTGCTGCTCAAATTCTTATTGTTGGTAAAGATGATACTTACTACACCGGTACCGATAAAGCAACACTTGACAAGCAACTCAAAGGTCAAAAAATTGGTGTTTGCTCTGGTTACACAGGTCAGTTCTACGCCGAAGGTGATGAAGAGTGGGGCTTTAAAAAAATTGAAGGCGCTACTGTAAACATTTATGAAAACATCAGTCTTGCAATTGCAGACCTTAAAGCTGGTAATATCAATGCAATCATTATGGATGATTCCGTTGCTAAAGAAGCTGTAGCAGCAAATGCTGATGCTGTAAAGTTAATTGATATCGCTCTTACCGTTGAAGAATATGGTATTGCCATTGATAAAACAAATAAAAAACTGAAAAAAGAAGTTGACAAAGCACTTAACGAACTTGTAAAAGACGGCACAGTTGATAAGCTTCTTGAAAAATATGATTTGAAATAATTAAAACTGACAAAGCATCGTCGGGAATGATGATGCTTTGTTTTTATGATTTATATTAAGGTTGTGTTAAAATTTGTTTGACAATTTTTTTGAAATATTTGTTGATATTTTTATAAAAGGCAAAGCATATTTAATTATGCTTGATGGTTTAAAATACACACTAATTGTTGCGATATTTGCTGTACTTATCGGTGTGATCCTTGGTGCATTATTAGCAGTGTGCAAAGTAATTCCGCAAAAAAATTTATTTGCTAAATTCTTCAATACTTTGGCAAATATTTATATAACTGTTATACGCGGAACACCCGTTATGGTTCAACTACTTCTATTTTATTTTGGTGTTTTTTCACGTTCGTTCCGAGGTTTTGAATACAAAGCGCTATTTATTGCAATATTAGTATTTGGTATTAACAGTAGTGCTTACGTTGCTGAAATTATACGTTCGGGTATTTTATCAATCGATAAAGGACAAATGGAAGCTGGACGTTCATTAGGTTTTACATACACACAAACCATGATGAAAATCATATTGCCACAAGCAATTAAAAACATCTTACCGGCACTTGGTAATGAGTTTATTGTAATGGTAAAAGAAACATCTGTAGCAGGTTATATTACTGTTTTCGACCTTACTCGTGCCGCACGTTCAATCGTTGCCGATTATTATAATCCTTTTGTTCCTTATTTTACATTAGCAATTGTATATCTTGTTCTTGTAATGATATTTACATTTTTCTTAAATCTATTAGAAAAGAGGTTGAGAAAAAGTGACCACTAATGAAACATTAATTAAGGTCGACGGTCTTAAAAAATCCTTTAATAAAGTAGATGTTTTAAAAGGTATTGACCTTGAAATTAAAAAAGGTGAAGTTGTTTGTATTATTGGACCTTCCGGTTGCGGTAAATCAACCTTTTTAAGAACATTGAATCTTCTTGAAGAACCCACAGGTGGTCATATTTATTTTGAGGGTGTTGACATTACAAACCCTAAGACCAATATAAATGCTCACCGTATGAAGATTGGTATGGTTTTCCAACAATTTAATCTTTTCCCCCATATGACCGTGCTTAAAAATATGACACTTGCTCCAATTAAGCTTTTAGGGCTTTCAAAAGCTGATGCGGAAGAACGTGCTTTGAAGCTTTTAGAGCGTGTAGGTCTTGCTGACAGAGCAAATTCCTACCCTTCCCAGCTTTCGGGCGGACAAAAGCAACGTGTAGCAATAGTACGTGCGCTCTGCATGGAGCCGGAGGTTATGCTTTTTGATGAGCCCACCTCTGCACTTGACCCCGAGATGGTTGGTGAGGTTTTGGAAGTTATGAAGGCTCTTGCCAAGGATGGTATGACTATGGCAATCGTAACTCACGAAATGGGCTTTGCCCGTGAGGTTGCTAACCGAGTACTCTTTATTGACCAGGGTATAATTATGGAGGAAGGCGTACCCTCCGAGGTTTTCGCAAACCCCAAAAGCCCAAGGCTCAAAGACTTTTTAAGCAAGGTAATAGCATAAATTAATTTTTGAAGGAAGTTATCTTTATGTCAAACATCTGGCACGATATTTCACCCAAAAGAATAACACCCGAAGATTTTATCTGTGTAATCGAGATTTCAAAGGGCAGCAAAAAGAAGTATGAGCTTGATAAGGAAACAGGCTATATAATGCTTGACCGTATTCTTCATACATCGACCCACTACCCTGCTAACTACGGCTTTATTCCTCGCACTTACGGTGACGATAATGACCCTCTCGATGTGCTTTTACTGTGTTCGGAGGACCTTGAGCCTCTAACCCTTGTAAGAGCGTATCCAATTGGTGTTATCACTATGATTGACAACGACAGAAATGACGAAAAGATTATTGCAATTCCTTTTAACGACCCAACTTATAATGAATATAAGGATATTGACCAACTGCCCAAGCATATTTTTGATGAAATGCGTCACTTTTTTGAGGTTTATAAAAATCTTGAGCATAAAACCACTGCAGTTGACGATGTTAAAGGAAAAGCGGATGCCATAAATATTATTCAAGCATCAATCGAAAAATACAGAGATAATTTCTGCTAAAAAACAATACTTTTTATAGCAAAGGGGCTGACTTTAAAAGTCAGCCCCTTTAAATTAACAGCTAGAATTATTTCATGCTGTTTTCGTAAGATTCGATCATCTTTTTAACCATCTGACCGCCGATAGAACCAGCCTGCTTAGAGGTAAGGTCACCGTTGTAACCCTGCTTAAGGTTTACACCAACCTCGCTTGCAGCTTCCATCTTAAAACGGTTGAGGGCATCTTTAGCCTCAGGTACTACATACTTAGACATTTCAAATTCTCTCCTAAAATTAATAATTGTTTCTTGCGTTTGCAATATTATCTTATGAAATAATTATTATTTTATTTGAGGTAAATTTTGTTTTTTAATCAAATTTTTACAAATTTTATAGCTTTACAACCTTACCTGTCGCAATGCTTTCGTACACTGCATTCATGGCCTCTATTGTGCGTTTGTGCCACTCGAGATTGATAAGCGGTGTTTTGTTATTTCTAATGTTATCAACAAACTCATCAATAAGACCTATCCACTCGTCAAAATATGTATACTGTACTGTATATCTATCATTGGGACAGCCGTTGTGATAAACGTTAGGACCGAAGCAATCCGCCATAACAGTACCTTTTTCACCATTGAGTGTGATGTTAACCTCCATACGCTTGGGGAATACTTCCCAACCGGGACCCGGCACTTTTAGACGCTCTTCCATTTTAGACCAAGATGGGTCAAGTGAGAAAATAGTTCCGTCCTTCATTTTACCGATAACCGATAGCATATCCTCTTCTTCAATATCGGGGCGGATATTAGGTGCAACCTCGGCATAAATTGACTCAAAATCGCTACCTGTCATATGTCTTATCATATCAAAGATATGGGGATGGTCGCAAAGCGCACCGCCACGGAATCGGGGATCGCCCTCTTTAATAGGCACACGCTTACCGTAGCTCTTTTCGGGAACACCCTGCCAAGGGAAAGCCCATACAGGTGACAGGGTAATATTTGTTGCATTAAATGACTTGATTTTACCGATTTCACCACTTGCAATAAGCTCTTTCATACGTGCTATTACAGGGTTATAGTGCATTTCAAGTTCAATTTGACAGACCAGATTGTTTTCCTTAACAATTTTTATCATTTCTTCATATTCATCCATTTGGAAAGTTGGGATTTTCATGGAAAGAATATGTATTCCGCGCTCTGCACAAAGCTTCATCTGTCTTAAATGGTCACTGTTTTCACTAGCGAGTACTACTGCCTCAATTTCGGGATGAGCGTCAAGCATTTCGGTTTCACTGTCGTAACAAGGAATACCCTTAACGCTATTAAGGAATATTTCCTTAACCTCGTCATTAGCAGTAGCAACTGCAACCCAATCGAGTTTTGGGTTATCCATTAAGGTCTGATAATATTTTCTTGTATGACCGTGGGTCATACTCATCATAGCAATTTTCAAAGGTTTCATTTTAAATTACCTGCCTTTCCCCTGTTTTAACAGATGCCTTTGCTTTTTCAACCAATACTTTAAGATTATTGTCTAAAGCAATCATTTCTTCTTTTATTTCCTTTTGAGCAATAGTGAATGCGGAACGAACAACCGCAATATCTTCTAAAGACAGACCGTAAAGCTCGAAATCAACATCGGTGAATTTTTTGTTTTCTGCGCCGAAAACGTAGATAGAATCCTGCTTTAACTGTGCGTCAACAACAACATCGCAAGCAATACCTCGCTGCGAGATGATTTCGTGCTTATCCTTTGCGATTTCGCCCTTTGCAAGAGTTGCCGAAATTTCGATTGTGCAAACAATACCGTCTTCGGTTGTTGCTATAACATTCATTACATTTTCATTCTGCATTACCATAATAGATTTAATATTTTTTTGTAAAACATATTGGCAAATATCAAGCTCACGGTATAGCTCTGCAAAAATATCACTGCCCTTTTCAACGATTCGCGCAACACGCATAACGCTGATTCCCACGAGTGTGCCACCATTCACAATATTTTTAAGCTCAATAAATCTTCTCTCTAATCTGTGGGAAAGAAGTGGTGTGTCGGTGCCACCAATAACTGCGGTTTTGCAGTCTTTTAATGTTGTCTTTGTTTCTACTGAATATTTATCCAGCAGAAAATCTAATTTTTCCTGTAAAATTTTCATTTTATATTCCTCCTTAAACTACTACCTGTTTTTGTTTCCAACCGCAGTCATCATAAGGATTACCCTCAAAGCTGATTCTTCTGAGTAAAGTTGCGGTTTCGGTGTTGCGCTCGCCCCAAGTATGTGTCTGCTTTGACCAATAAAGCGTAATTGCGCCCAAATCTTCGGCACAGCCAAGTACAGCAGGCATACCGTTTTCACCGTGTAGCGTATGCCAGGTGGTGAGCATTATGCCATACATATTATTTTTGGTTAAAGTTTCAATATGCGCATCATAATTCTGTCTGTTTAGCCACGGCGCACCGATTGTATCATAACCAAAAGAATTTAGATATTCTAAAGTTTCAATCGGAGCTTTTTTAACATCATATTGCCAATCAACAAAAACCGATTCCTTAGGTAAAGCGTTTAAAATTGCTTCACACTCACCCGATTTTCCATTTGCTTCATAACCTGTAAATTTTTCTTTTTCAAGAATCATATCCATCCAAAGCATTGGTCGGCGGTTTTCACTTATAACTTCATTCGCAAGATTACTCAAAAGCTCTGGCAATTGTTTTCGCAGTTCTTCGCAGTCCGAATAATAATATGCTTCATCACAGCCAATATGGATATACTCGCTGTCGGGGAAGAGTTCATAAAGTTCTTTTCTTACGTCCTTTAAGAACTTTAAAACCTTTGGGCTAGTCAAATCCCAAGCCCAACCGTCAGGCGTGAAAAGGTCTTGCAGTCTTGGATTTTGGTCAAGCACTACGTGTTTACCGTAGCAAACCCTTGAAGCCGTTGCGTGCCCTAACTGATTAAACATAGGTATTGCTTCCATACCAAGCTCTTTGGCAATTTTTACAAGCTCTCTCGCCTGTTCTTTTGTGAATGCGTGCTCCCAGGCAAGCTCTTTTAAACAATCGTATTTAAGCATTCCCCAAAATTCAATCACAATATGTGTGTATTGGCAAATACCCGCAAAACGAATAAGCTTTTTAATAGAATAAAAGCTATCTTCGGGGAAAACACAAATATGTATCATTCGGTTTTTAAGCTTATAACGGCTTTCGGTATTAAAACCGGCAATTTTAAGTTCTTCTTTTCCCTCTTCAAGTGAGTTGTACTGAATTTGCATAATAAGGGCTATAAAACCACGCACAAGACCGCCGTAATTTGCACCCACAACAGCTACACCCTTTTCGGTAACGCTTATTGCATATTCTTTACCATCACTTAAAATCGGCAATTCGGTTTCACCAATAACAAAGGTGTTCTCCGTGCCTTCAGAAAATTCAATTTCAGAGCAGCCGTAAGAAAAACTGTTCCAAAGCTTTTTAACAGTATCGTTATTTAATCTTGCATCTGCTTTAGCTATAACCTTACTGCCAAATAAAAAATAGTTACTCATTAAAAATCGCCTCCTTAATATTTTCTATTTCATTTATAGCTTTTATAAATACCTCTTTTAATTCATATCTGCTTTTAGCTTGCATATCTTTAAGTGCTTTTGCCATAAAGCTTTCAAAAATAGCAGTACGCTCTCGGCTCAGATTCGGCAAAGTATCATCGGTTGAATTAATAAGTGCATCAAATACCACTTCACCTTCAGGGATAAACATCTCTGTAACCAACTCATAAGCCGCCTGTGAACAATAACCGTTGCAAATATTCCTTTTAAGTGTTATCTCAAAATTAGGATTTGTGGGAGCGGTTTTTTCTAACTCTTTTAAGGTATGATAAATTGAAAAATCATCATTTAGAGTTAAAAGTTCAGCCATAATATTAAGCAAATTGAGATAACTCTCTTTATATACTTTTAGTTTGCCTTTATCTTTCAAATAACAAAGTGATTTAATTATTATAAAATTTAAAAATCTACCTATTATTGTTCTTAAAATATCAATACTGTCTCTTAAAATTAATTCATTATCTACCACGCTGTTAATTTCTGCTAAATTATTAATTACTGCTACCGTATCCTTAATTAAAGGCTCGGTTGCTTTAATTTTTTTAATATAATATTCTTTAAGCGAGAAATTTTTACTGTCAGGCGAATTAATGAAGAATATCAGATTCGACCACATATCTCGGTGCAGATACCAAGAAGAACAAAGGTTTAATTTTTCACAATGTTTTGGGTAATTAGTCCCCTCGCCTCCCCATTCGCCAAGCTTAATAAACGGTAACATTTTTTGCCAACATTCATTCATAAGAGGTGAGTTTTTACCATATCTGTTTTTAGAAAACTTTTCGGCAATTTGCTCAACGCCGTTCTCTAACGGTGACCAAGAGTTTTCTGCTAAATATTCAAGCACTAACGGATCGCTGTGGGAAAGTTCGGGCCATAAAATCATACCCTTACAGTAAGGGTCGTTCTTTGCAATTTCAAGGCGCTCATCCGTTCTGTCATAAGGGCCTCTGAGTTCACTTTCGGGCTCATATGCGTGAAACATTCCAAAAATCCAAGGGAATTTACCAACCACACCCCAATTTAAAAAACTATGTTCGGGGTCGTTTGTATCGGATGTATAATCGAGCAGAATGGTTTTTTCGGGGTCGAATTCTGACAATAATTTGCTAACCTCATCAGGTGACCAAAAACCGCAGAAATCCCAACTTGCAAGCATTAATTTTGAATCGGGATATCGCCTTCTTATATTTTCCGCAATTTTTCTATATGCTATTTGCTTTAAGGCAAAGTTTTTATCCTTGTCCCTATACATTTTTCTTTCGCCCAAACCGATAGTATGGAATAATGCTGAACTTTTTTCGTGGCTATTCACCATAGTTTCGGTAAGGTGCATATAATAATCCATATTTTCCTTTTTTGTGAAATCGAATACGTTACCTGTATCCGATTCGGTATAGTGCGCTATTTCTTGCGTTACAAAGGTGGGCTTTTTATTCTCCAAAAATTCTATAGGCGTTCTGCTATACCAATGTGTCATAGTTCCGCAATCGGTGGGATACATTAAATCAAGACTACGGGCATATTCGAGCACCTTGATTTTAAGCTCGCCTCTGTATTTAAGTGTCCAGAAATCAGAGCGGTCATTATAGGCAAATGCATCTGCGCCCTCTATAGTGCGGTATCCATCAGGATAAGGCACATCTTCGGGAAAAGCGCGTTGCCATATATCATCCATACCGATTCTAAGCATAAAGAAATTAAGCCTTTTCTTTGTCATCCAATCGAGTTCTCTTTTCCAATCCTCAAAAGACCAATGCTCTGCCTGAAAACGTTTAAGACCTCTATGGGCAAAATAGCGAAGGCCTCTATAATAAAACCTCGGCGATTCTTTTACATCAATATTTTCCATTGGCAAACTGTCAAGATGCGGTATAACATCGCCATCCCAAAAATAGTGACAGCCTGCATACCTTTCAAAATAATCGTATACAGCATAGTATGTAGACCTAACCCTACCGCCTGCCAAAAGAACAATTTTGCGGTTGTCTTTTTTGTAAGAATAAATGCAGTAATCATCTGTACCATACTTTATACCAAGGCTTTTAATATTAAGGTCTAATACCTCATTCATTAAAAAGTCATTTACTCCGTCATTACCAATCAGGAAAAGGTCAGATTCGTTGTCATCTTCTTCAATAATAGGAAGAGAAATCCCCGTCACTTTTTGATACATGTTGTGAAAAGCATCAGCAACTAAGCTATACTCTTTATATGACTTATCGGGTTTTAAAATTGCTATTGACACAAATATCACTCCTTTAATATGAGTTTATAACAAACATGTCTTTAAAGCAATATAAATTCCCACATAAAATTTACGATTTTCGAAACAAATTTATTTTGAAATTGACAAATAACCCCTTATTATTTATAATTATTTTAGGTGATTGATATGTTTTTCGAAACAAATGATTTTTCTATCAGTTCTATTTCGGCATTCAAATTCAGTTGGGGTGCAAAGGTTGCGGTTTCAGCAGTGAGACCCTATCATGCGCTATCATTCAGAATTAAGGGCAATGCAAAATTCATTCACGATGAAGAGGTTGTATCCGTTAAAACAGGTGACATCGTGTTTGTTCCTTCCTTTTATAACTATACACTTGATTCCGGCGATGAAGAAGTTTGTGTAATTCATTTTGAATGTGATGCTGAACTACCAAGTAAAATAAAAAAATTCACCCCCGAAGCCACAAGCTATTACGAAAAGCGATTTAATGAATTGTATAACATATGGTCAAAAAAGCAGTTAGGTTTTGAACACGAATGCAAAAGCATTTTTTACAGAATTATTATGCACATTGAAAGAGACCTTGCTAACAGCAAGGAAAACCTTGCAAACAGTAAAATTTTACGGGCACTTGACTACATACACGAAAATTTTACAGACCACACATTAACTATTGAAAAATTGGCACAGGATTCTGACATGAGTGAAACCTATTTCAGAAAGCTTTTTTTAAAAAATTGCGGTTTTTCACCGCTTGAGTATATTAACAATTTAAGAATTAAATACGCTATTGAGCTTTTGGGTTCTAACTACTATACAGTAAACGAAGTGTCCGAAAAATGCGGTTTCTCTACCCCCTATTATTTCAGTTCGTTTATAAAGAAAAAAACAGGATATCCTCCTTCTGCCTACATCAAGAAATTTTAATTCTTATCACAAAACAAAAAGCAATATGTTTTGTTAAAAACTCACAAAAAGCAACTCTTTAATTGTAATTATTGTGCATTTAATTATTGGTGGTTTTAAAGTATAATATTGGGGATATTACGAGTGAAAAAGAGGAAGGAATGATTGTTATCAAAAAATGTGTTCTTGCTGTTGTTATTATAATTGCATTGCTTTGCTCTTTAACAACAATGACCGCAACTGCTGCCAAGGTGAACCCGAAGCCGTCAGAAATTAATGACAGCTCTGTATATTTGATTGATGTTCCGAATGAAGGAAATTACATCTATTATGCCGGTTGGAAATCGCATGGGCTTGGTTGGACAAGCTTCAAAATGTTTTGCAAGCATCAGCACGATTCGGAAATCTTTGCTTTTAGTGATAGCTCCGGTTACATATATACAAAAACCATTGATAACGAAAATTTTTATGAAGCTGAATTTAATATGGAGATGAGCAGCTACAACATAGCTGAAGGCTGTGGAATTATTGCTTTTTACCCTACCCAAATACAGTTTGATAAAAATGCATTTGAAAGCGGCGAAAACTTTCCTCTTGGCGATTATATTGATACCTCTGCATATAAATATGTTGCAACCAGATTGAAGGTTGAAAGCGATAACAAGGCCCCAAAAAAGTTATCCGTAATGCTACGTGCAAAGGGCAGAGATCAGTATATTGACAGAATGGGCGGCGCCTATATTGTTAATAAAAACACACGCAAAATAACAGGCCCTATTCCCGACTTTAATTATGTAGAGCTTGAAAGCGATTTTGACGGTTGGGTTCTTATGCCTGTTGCTAAAATGGCGGAAGGCAAGCCCTTGTCCGAGCTCATATCGGTCTCGTTTTTCTGCCATTCCCAGGGACTGTCTGATAAATGCGGTCACAGAATTGAAGACACAAGCTGGACAGACTCTACACTTTATATAGGTGATATGATGCTTGTTAAGGATGCTGACGCATTTAACAAAGCAAGAACAAGCTGTTCTCTTTTGGGTCACAGCTATTCAAATCCTGTAATTGTCCCTTCCACTACTGATAAAAACGGCACCAGTACAAAAACTTGCACTGCTTGCGGTAAAAAAGAGTCTACCACCTTACCAAAGCTTGTTGCAACGTTGAGCGGCAGCTCGGTAGAGGGTCTTAAGGCAACAGCACAGATATCCGGCAATTCAAACATTCACGAGAAGGTAATTTTAAAAGCTCAAAACATTACTTCATCAATTGCCACCGCAAACAGAAATGTTATTATAGACGGTGTTAACACCTTAAAAGACCAAATCAAAAGCCGAAAAATCATATCAATATTAGATTTAAGACTTATAACACGCACTAAAAATGCAAACGGAAAAAACACCGATACAGCATTTTCTTCAACCGGCAATATAAAGCTTACTGTTCCTGTAGATACTGCCGCACTTAATAAGTATAATGACATCAGTTTGGTTTATGTGAAGGATGCCGAGAATGCAGAGATTGTTGATTATACCGTTTCTAATGGTGTGGCAACCTTTGAGACTGACTCGTTTGGATATTTTGCCTTTGTAGGACGTCCCAAAAGTATAGATACTTCATCGGATTCTTCTGAAATTGTTTCTTCTGACAAAGTTACTGCCGACACTGAAAGTGAAACCGTCAAAGAAGAAGAAAGTGTAAAGGTTATTAAAAATGGCGGTAACAAGCAAAGCGGCTTCTCTACTACTAAAATCATTATACTGATTTCACTTGTCATATTGGCAATAGGTGCTTTTGCAACATCATTAATATTTATAATCAAAACCCGCAAATAGAATTGATACTTAAAAAGCCTTACAGATTTATTATCTGTAAGGCTTTGTTTTTTGATATTTTTAAATAATACCTTCGGCAATTTCTTTTGTAAGGCAATATGTTAGGTTTGCATTACGTCTTAAAAGGCTTGCAGGTAATTGTGGAATTTGCTCTCCCTTAAGTGCGTGCTTAAAGGGTCCGTTTTGCCAAGGTCTGTTAAGTGCAATATATATTTTGCGTGAATTAATAATCTGCTTCATACCGATAGTTATGCACCATTGCGGCATTCCACGCAAGTCACCTCTTTGATAACCATAGGCATTAATTGTTTTGGTTTCTCTTGAAATAGGAAGCACACGTGTGCCTAAATTTGCAAAATCATCTGCAGTGATAGTATCCGTATCCTCTGCCGCTTCATTAAATGCCACGTGTCCGTTAATTCCGAGACCGCCAAGGCACAAATCTATACCACCCAAATCTTCTATCATTCGGTCATATTCTGCCTCTTTGCCGGGTTCGGGGAAATGACGGTTTTCCTCAGGCAAAGCAAGTTCGGGCTTGATTCTGTCATAAAATTCGTGTTTCATTCTGTAATGAAAGCTAAGCGGGTCAGAATAATCAATAACCTCTGTTTCGCTAATCATATATTCATCCATATTGAAGAAATGCACATTTTTAAGTGAAACATTAAGACGGTTAACCATATCCGCTAAAATAGGATACTGCGCGGTAGGGCCAACCGGCACAATCATAACAGTTTTTTCATTTTTTTCGTTGTGGGCTATAATTTCTTCAAGCATTGTCATAGCCATATCAAAATAAACATCCCACTCATTTTCCACTACCTTACAGGCAACGTTATTAATTTTAGTTTCCATAATATTATCCCCTATCTGCATAATGCCTATATAAGTTGATTTTATCATAAATATTGATTTTGTCAATAGGACAAAGGCACATATTCAGCCGTGTAAAGTATATTTTGAGATTTTTTAACAATTATTTTTCTTGACTACTCTATGTTGTTTTCTATATAATATAAATGAAGGTGATAAAATATGAAAATAATTACAATTAGTCGTGAATTTGGAAGCGGTGGCAGAGAGCTTGGAAAACGCCTTGCGGATGCTTTAGGGTTTGACTATTACGATCGAGAAATTATTACCACAATCGCGCAAAAGAAAAAACTTGACCCTGACTATGTTGAAAAAGCGCTCGATAATCACTCTTGGCAAACAATGCCACTCACCTACCGTCATTCATTTATAGGCGCACAAGTAATACATATTCCTGATACCGATCTTCTTACAGAGCAAACCAATGTACTTGAGAAAATTGCTAAAAACGGCAAGGATTGCATAATAGTGGGTCGTAATGCAGATTTTATCTTAAGAGATTATAATCCCTTAAACTTGTTTGTTTGCGCCGATATGGAGGCAAAAATTAAGCGCTGTATAGAACGTGCTGAAGAAAACGAAAATTTAACTCCTAAAAAAATTAAAGCAAAAATTAAAACTATTGATAAAAACCGTGCAAAAACGCGCGCAATTATTTCCGGCGGTAAATGGGGCGACCGCAGTAACTACAATCTCATAATCAATACAACAGATTGGGAAATTAAAGAATTAACCAATCCTTTGGCGGAATTTGCAAAAAGCTGGTTTGCAAATAACAAAACCAAATAATTTTAAAAATGCTGTCAATAATAACTATTGGGTGAAAACAATGGTTATTCTGTTTTCTGACAGAAAAAGTAAAACTGAAAAAGAAATAATAGATATTCTCACCTTCATAGGAGCAGATTATATATCGGATAAAACGGTATGCTCCTTTGAAGGTGCTTTTACTATTGTAAGTGAGTACAAAAAAACCGAATTAAAGTTAAACCATGCAATTGCTATTTTTTGTGAAAATACCGACCGCTTTGATTTTCAGCTTTTCCCAAAGGGTGTTATCGGGATCTGTGAGGAAACAAATATTAAAGCTCTTGAGGTTTTTCACAAAAACAAAATCCCGGTCATAAGCTGTGGTATGGGCAATAAAAACACCGTTACCTTTTCAAGTTTTTCGGGTGATACATTACTTATGGGTTTACAAAGAAGCATTACAAGCATTAAGGGCTTGCAGATCACCCCGGGCGAATACAAAATCACCTTAAAAAAGCAGTACTCCCCTTTTGCAATTATGGCAAGTGCCACCGTGTTATTGCTTAACGGAATTATACCTAAAGAATTTTGAAAATTGCATAACATTTCTTTTTTTGTCAAAACTAATATTAAAAGAAGGTGCTTTAATTGAAGGTTTCAAAAAAATTCATATATATAATTATTTGTATTACACTGACAATTTGTATTTCAGCACTTATAATTACCTTGAGCTATACAGTAAAAACAAAAAAAGAACACCCTTCGCCCTGGGTGTTGCAATCCTACGGAAACAATGTGGCACTTTATAACGGGAACAACATAATCGAGGTATACGGTGCTATTATGCTTGATACTCTACCCGAAGAGGATCAGCGTATGCTTAAAAACGGAATTGTGTTTCTAACCCGTGAAGAAGCAGTTTCAGCTATAGAAGATTATGATGGATAAAAAAGCGGTGTGCTATAGCACACCGCTTTGAATTTGTTTAATTAGTCCTTCTTAAAGAAGCTTAAAGCATCGATATAAGACTCATCGTTGCTATCATCTGAATTGCTGTTGAGGAATGCTGCAAGGTCATTTGCATCATCCTTCTTCTCATCACCAAGACCGGTAGCAACAACTGTTACACGGATTGTATCCTCAATAGTGTCATCAAGCTGGGCACCCCAAATAATGGTTGCATCGGGATGAGCCATTTCGGAAATGATAGAAGAAGCAAGCTCAACCTCTTCAAGACCGATGTCCTCAGAACCGGTAATGCTGATGATAACACCACGTGCATTATCCATTGAAGTTTCAATGAGTGGGCTGTTAATAGCCATACGAGCTGCCTGCTCAGCCTTATCACGGCCTGTAGCAACACCGACACCCATATGAGCATATCCTGCATCAAGCATAATGGATCTAACGTCAGCAAAGTCAAGATTTACAAGTGCAGTAACATTGATAAGTTCAGAAATACTTTGAACACCCTGACGGAGTACATCATCGGCAATATCAAATGCATTCTTAAATGTAATCTTTTCTTCAGTTACGAACTTAAGACGCTCATTAGGAATAACAACAAGGCTGTCAACATGCTCACGAAGTGCAGCAATACCGCCTTCAGCTTGAGTCATACGCTTTTTACCCTCAAAGGGGAAGGGCTTTGTAACGATACCAACGGTAAGGATACCAAGCTCTTTAGCAATAGCAGCAACAACAGGAGCAGCACCTGTACCGGTACCACCGCCCATACCTGCGGTAATGAAAATCATATCAGCATCACGGATAGCAGCCGCAATTTCATCCTTTGATTCTTCTGCAGCAGCACGACCGTTATCAGGATTACCGCCTGCACCCATACCTGCGGTAGTCTTATCACCAATTTGGATTTTTGAATCAGCTTTTGACTTAAACAAAGCAGCCTTATCTGTATTAACTGCAACGAACTCTACGCCCTTAACACCGGCGTCAACCATGCGGTTAATAGCGTTACCGCCGCCACCGCCTACGCCTACAACTTTAATTTGTACTACATTAGCCTCTCCTGCAACTTCAAATGGCATTTTTAATTCCTCCGTATTTATGTAAAATTATCTCTTTGAATTCATATACTATGATATTAACATATATTTTTTTAAATTTCAATAGTTTTATTACAAAATTGTCATTTTTTTATTTATTCGTTAGTTTCTTCAACAAAAGTAGCCTCGGGATTGTCATTAGTCCACATACTAAGGTTGACTTTTCCGCTTTTTTCTGCGGGAATTTCTTCCACCATAGTAGCTAAATGTCTTACCTTTTCAGAAATATAGTTGGCATTCCCTAAAAAGACATCAAATCGGTCATCAACTTTGATCCTTATCCCGACCGAATCGGTCACATCAATCAAGTTGATTTTAAGCTTTTCCTTTGTCAAGGCATCTGTAAGTTTTTGCACAAGCTCTTGCCTGTCAGAATCATTATAAACAATTTCTTTGCCCACACTGCACTTTGCCTTAACGCCCTTAATAGTGAAAATATTTTGGGGTGGTTCTTTCTGCCTTTTCATAACCCAGCCGGCTTTACTGATTATGTAATAAAAACCGTCCTCATTAATCCCTGCCCATTCCGTGGCATCCTTAACAATTATGTTAAGACTACCCGGCAACTTGCGTTCAAACTCAATACTCTCAATATAAGGCAGCTTTGCCTTGAGCCTTTTAAGAACCTTGCTTTCAGATGTCACAAACAAATTGTCACCCAAATTAATATCTGAAGCCTCAATAATTTGTTCCACGGTATAAGTTTTACTGCCTGTAGCCGTTAGAGCGTCAATCTTAAAAAAGACCGTAAAACAAAGTATTACCAAGGCTGTTAACAGCAACATTATTAAAGAAATAAAAAATATCCTCTGCCGTCGCTTACGTATTTTTCGTTGACGCACTGCCCGTTTTCGCAGGAATTCATCCTGCACCAAATCTTTTTTCAAAAAACCATTCCTTTAATTTTAATTATCATTTAAGCCAAATATCGGCGTTAAGTCGTCTCAAATTACCGACTATATCATCATAGCCGCGTTCAATATGCTTTATTTCACCGATAGTTGTTGTACCGTTTGCAACAACTCCCAAGACAGCCAATGCCGCACCGCCGCGTAAATCTGTACACTTGCATCCCGCACCCGATAAATTTGTCGTTCCTTCAATAATTGCTGTTCTGCCTTCAGTTTTTACCTTAGCTCCGAGGCGCTTCAGCTCATCAATATATCTAAATCGGTTTTCAAATATGTTTTCAACAAAAACCGAAGTCCCGTTAGCACAGCAAAGCATTGAAATTAAAATCGGCCCTGCATCGGTAGGAAAGCCCGGATAGGTAAGGCTTCTTACTGTTGGAACGCGCGAAAGCCTTTTATCACATTTAAGCACAAGCGATTTTCCAGAAACATCAATACTGCAACCGCTTTCCCTAAAAACCGAAAGCATTGCAATCATATGCGAAGGCATAACACCGTCAATCTTTATTCTTCCGCCTGTAGCCGCCGCACACGCCATATAGGTTACTGCAGCAATTCGGTCGGGAATTATTGAATGCTCCGTACCGCCAAGCCTTTTTACACCCTTAATACATATTGTGTCCGAGCCGCAACCGCAAATCCTTGCGCCGGCACTGTTTAAAAAATCTGCCAAATCGCTGATTTCGGGTTCTTTTGCCGCATTATGAATAATTGTTGTCCCGTCTGCCGTAGCCGCCGCCAAAATGATATTTTCGGTAGCGCCCACACTTGGAAAACCCAAGGTAATTTCAGCACCCTTAATTCCATTTGGAGTATCGCAATACAAAAAACCGTGCTCTTCTCTGATTTCAACACCTAATTTGCGTAAAGCAGACAGATGCAAATCAATAGGTCTTGGTCCAAGCTCACAACCGCCGGGAGCACTTATAACTGCCTTCCCCATTCTGCCTATTACAGCACCCAAGAACACCACCGAGGACCGCATTTCACGCATAAGCTCCTCCGGTATTTCGTGACCTGCAATATCATAGCTGTCAACCAATACGGTATTGCCGTCCTTAAGGCATTTACATCCAAGCCTTGCTAAAATTTTTATAGTTGTTTCAACATCCGATAAATTAGGACAATTATGTACAGCACACTCACCCTGACACAGCACTGTTGCCGCAAGAACGGGTAAAACACTGTTTTTGGCGCCTTGAATGGTTATCGCGCCGTCCAACCTTTTGCCGCCGTTTATAACAATTTCGGACATTTAAAGCACTCTCCCACAGTAGTTGTTTTCACAATTCATACTATGTGAAAAAGTGTTTTTTGTCACGAATTAGTATAAAGCTTCATTAAAGTATCGTAAATTCGCTCATTTGCATCAATTATTGCACTTTTATGTGCCGCCTCTGACATAGCAGAAAGCTTGGAATCGTCTTCAATAAGTGCAACGACCTTTTCTATAAGAAGTTCGCCGTTCAAATCCTTTTCTTCGATAATTTCAGCGGCTCCTGCCTTTTTAAGAGTCATAGCGTTATGGAATTGATGGTTTTCCGCAACATAGGGTGACGGAATAAGTATGGAGGGTTTACCGCAAGCCTGCAACTCACCGAGAGTTATAGCACCCGCACGGCAAATAACCAAATCTGCTGCCGCCATACAAACATCCATATCGTTTATATATTCTCTAACCGTTATACCTTCAGCAAGCACCGTATCCTTTAGCGCCGCTAACATAGCAGAATTACCGTAGCTTCCTGTAGCGTGAATATGATAGTACTTATTGGTATTATTATGCCACTTTATAAGCTCACTGACTGCTTCATTAATTCTTTTAGCTCCCAAAGAACCGCCAAAGGACAAAATAAGCGGGCGGTTATCAAGCCCAAGCTTTTTACGTGCTTGCTCACGTGTTATTGTTAAAAGCTCATTTCTTACCGGATTACCCGTAATTACGGGCTCTTTATTAAGCTTTAAATATTTAGCCGCTTCGGGCATAGCAAGCATTACAGCAACTGCACCCGGTGCCAACATTTTTGTGGTCATACCGGGGAA
>JAZQKT010000124.1:0-15340 GCA_045542295.1 Acutalibacteraceae bacterium | reverse complement strand
GCTCACCACAATAGCAGTATCAATTGCAACCAAAGCACCGTCTGCCGAGGTTGAAGCTATCTTTGCTTCTGCTACCGATGGATCTTGTGATGACTAATAAGCGTTAAAGCTTACTAAACCGCCTCAAGGTTATTCCTTAAGGCGGTTTTTGTGTAACAAAAAAGGTTCTGTCCCGCCAATTTTGGCAAGACAGAACCTTTTTTTATTCTATCACAAGCTCTTTTATTGAGCGCATTTGATAGTCAACATTCTTCAGTAATTCTTTCTTTTTCAGCGCAACCGCCGCACCCTTAACAACACTGTACATAGGGTCATCAAGCTTGTGAACTTTAAGTCCCAAATATTCTGAAAGCTTTTTATCAAACCCAAAAAGGCAAGAACCGCCGCCCGTGAGATACATACCGTCAGCCGTGATATCTGCCACCAAATCGGGGTCGGTGTTTTGCAATACCAAGCGTATGGCGTTGCATATTGAATTAACGGTATCAATTATAGCTTCGTATACCTCACCGCTTGAAATTTCAAAGCTTTCGGGAAGCCCTGTAAACACATTTCTTCCCTTTGCAACAATTGCAACCTCAATATCCCTCTTAACCGCAGTGCCTATTTTAATTTTAATATCCTCGGCAGTAAGCGGACCTATTTCTATATTATACTCTTTTCTGACATATCTAATAATTTGTGCATCAAAATCAAGCGATGCAGTTTTAAAGGAATCACAAGCGGCAATACCGCCCATTGAAATTACGGCAATATCGGTTGTTCCGGCGCCTATATCAACTATAAGTGTTCCCTTTGGAGCAGAAAAATCAATGCCCAAACCAAATGCAATTGCAAGCGGGCCCTCTATAACCGTGATGTTTCTGCCGCCCGCAGATTCAACAACATTCGCAAGTGAATGGTGCTGAAGCTCTGTAAGACCCGCAGGAAGTGTTGCTATAATTCTGGGACGCAAAATTCTGTTGCCGAATGCCTCCTGCATATAATTTTTAAGCATTGTTTCGGCAATATCGTAATCAGCAATAACTCCACGCTCAATGGGTGTTACACACGCCAAACTATCAGGTGTCCTGCCAAGCGTCTGTTTTGCCTTTTCACCAAAATAAACAGGCTCCCATGTTTCATTGTCTACCGTCACAATATTAGGCTTTTCAAGCACTACCTTTGAGCTTGAAAAAATTACCGTTTTTGAAGTTCCTAAATCTATTCCAATATCAACTGCCATTTTTATTTCCTTTCTTATCAGTAACAAGTCCAGTAAGACAGTAAACCTTATTACTGCCTGTGGCTAAAAGCTGTTTTGCACACTCATCAAGAGTGGCGCCGGTTGTCTTAATATCATCAATGAGTAAAACCGTTTTGTTTTCGAGCGGATATTTTACCTTATAAGCATCCTTTACATTTTTAAATCTTTCCTCACCAAAGGTTTTGTGCTGGGTGCGTTTTCTTTTGTTGATAGTAAACACATCACCATAAAAGGGCAGGTTAAGAATTTTCGCAACTCTTTTTGCAATTACAAAGCTTTGATTATATCCCCTTTTTAAACCCTTGTGTTTTTCAATCGGCACACAGCAAACCGCATCAAAGTTAACGTCATAAAAACATTGTTTTAATGTTAATGACATATTTTTTGCAAAGTATTCTGCTATTCTTTCTTGGTGACGGAATTTAAAGGAATACATACTTCTTTTAGCTGCCCCTTTGTTTAAAAAAGGTGCTACACATCCGTCAAAATGAAACACCTTGCTTGAGCAACGACAGTTTTCCTTAATGTTTCCACATTTGAAACAAAATTTGCCAAGGTCGCAATGTTCTGTCATCTCCATACAGTAGTCGCACAAAAATTCATCCTCTGCAATCACCGTACCGCAACCAATGCAGGTGTTAGGAAAAAACACTGCCAAAATTTCAGAAAGCACTATATTCTCACATCTTTTAATAAAAAGTTTTTAAGCATTGTATATCTCAAGGTTTTACGATTATTTGCCATCATTTCATTCCAAACGGAAGTCTCGCCAACGCAAATCAGCATTTTTTTAGCTCTGGTGACGGCAGTATAAAGCAAATTACGGTATTTAAGCTTGCTTGGAATATCAAACAACGGCAAAATTACATAATCATATTCACTGCCTTGTGATTTATGTACTGTTATTGCATACGCCAACTCAAGCTCGGACAAATCATCCGCAAAATAGGTTGCAACCCTATCATCATACCGCACCTTAACAATACCACCGCGCAGGTCAATATCAGTGATATAACCAACATCACCGTTAAAGACACCTTCGCCTCGTTTTCCGTCATCCCTAATATACTGTAAATCATAGTTATTTTTAATCTGCATTACCTTGTCGCCGGTACGAATATAGATTCCCTTATAGCTCAACTGCGGTTCGCCTCTTTTGTGAGGATTAAGTCTTGCTTGCAGTAAATTATTAAGATTAACCGCTCCCGTATCAAGCATTTTTGATGGGCATAGAATTTGTACATCCGTAAAAGAATCTATGCCGTAAGCCTCGGGCAAACGCTGTGTAACAAGGTCAACCACCGTCTGGACAACCGAGTATTTATCGTTTCTGCAAAGAAAAAAGCAATCCGAATCCTTGCGCGAAAAATCGCCCTCCTCACCTGCAATAATAGCGTGAGCATTATTGACAATCATGCTTTCCCTTGCTTGTCTGAAAACCTTTTTAAGTCTGATGGACGGAAAAATATCCGCCGCAAGTATATCCCCTAAAACATTTCCCGCACCAATGCTGGGCAATTGGTCAGAGTCGCCAACTAAAATTATTCTGCAGCTAAGTCTTAAAGCCTTTAATAAATCATCAAACAAGAGAGCGTCTATCATAGAAGCCTCATCGATTATTATAACATCACACTGCAAAGGGTTTTTCTCGTTTTTTGCGAACTGACGCTTGTCCCCTTCACCCCACTCAACCTCTAAAAGGCGGTGGATGGTTTTTGCTTCTCTGCCCGTAAGCTCGGTCATACGTTTTGCCGCTCTGCCGGTAGGCGCGGCAAGTTCAATATCGAGATCACATTCCTCAAACAGCTTAATTATTGCATTAAGGGTTGTGGTTTTTCCCGTGCCGGGGCCTCCCGTAAGGATTAAAATTCCGTTTTCGAAGGCTTCGAAAATTGCTCTTTTCTGCAGTTCCTCAAACCTAATACCCAAGCGGTTTTCAACATTTACTATCTGCAGCTCATCCACCGTAACGGCGGTATTTATAAACTCCTTAACCGCACAAAGTCTGGTTGCAATATGCTGCTCGGCAAAGCGGTATTTGGGAATTGATACAAACTCAACACCGCCTACAACATCACTCATAATACGCATGCTTTCTATAAGCCTGTCACAGCAAATTTCAACCGTACTTTCATTACATTCAAGAAGTTTTTTGCAAACACTTACAAATTTATCCCTTGGAAGGCAGGTATGTCCGTTAGCAAGATTTTTTCGTAACACATATTCAAGACCTGCCGCAACACGCTGCTCACTATTCTTCTCAAAGTTTAAATCTGCGGCTATATCCTCTGCCGTTTCAAAACGGAAATCAAGGCCCTCCTCACAAAGCGTATATGGGTTTGCCTTTATAATTTCGGTGCTGTTTTCACCGAATCTTTTATATATTGTAAGACATCTGTCAGGGGTTACGTTATATTTTGAAAGCATAAGCATAATATCTCTTACGCAATACTGCTTTTGATATTCTGCAGAAACAGCCCTTGCTTTATCGGGAGAAATGCCCTTTATTATAGTAAGCTCCTGCGGACGGTTTTGGATAACATCAAGTGTATCTTCTCCAAACCTCTCCACAATTTTAGCCGCTGTTGCAGGGCCGATACCCTTTATCGCTCCCGCAGAAAGATATTTTAAAATTGCCGCGGCATTTTGCGGAGCCTTTCTTTCAAAGGCTGTTGCTGAAAACTGCTGTCCGTATGTAGGGTGAACAATATATTTCCCGAAGAATTCGGCATAGTCACCCTCACATAAAAACGGCAATATTCCAACAACCGTTAATCTTTCCTTGTTAACCTTAATCTCTGCTACCGTATACCCGTTGGCTTCGTTTTTATAGGTGATTTTTTGTACTGTGCCCTTAACGGTTATTATATCGCTTTGATTTAATTCATCAACCATAAAAACAGAAACCTCCTCACATCTTCTTAAAGCTTGCCCGAAAGCAGGTCAAGATGGCTTTGCAATTCAGTGTAATCACAAAAAATGAAATTATTTTTTTCGCAAAAGCTGCGGCAAATACCGTATTCCTCTTGCTTTATACCGCAATCCACCGCAATAATATCCTTGGCATAGCCTTTTCCGCGCCAAAACAGTTCATCCGCCGCCGCAACCACCTGATCATACGGGGAATTATCACCCAGAAAAACCACAAGATATTTTGATGCATAAGCTTTAGGTGAAATAATACGAAGCTTTATAATATGTATAAGCTCTGCAAAACCCACAATAGCCGGTATGGTGAAAACAGCAAAAAAGATAATCTCGCCCACAAACATTCCTCCCACTACAGTAGCCGTTTCGTTGTTCTATAATTATTATATTCTGCAGTGATGAAAATGTTTAAATAATATATAAGGCGGATATGTAAATTTTAATATCCGCCCACTTTTTTATTTTATTGTAACGGTAGTTGTATAGGTTCCCACAACCCAAACGTTGTTACAGTCATTAAGCTTAAATTTAACATTTACAGTGTGCTGACCGGCCTTCTTGTCGGTAAGATCAACCTCTGCGGTAATATTATTTGCTGTTATATTTCTGATGACTCTCGCCGGTCCGCAAATCTTAACATTCTTTATGGTTGTAAGGCTTGCAGTTGACATAGTTTTAGAAAGACCCGTATATTTCACCTGAGTAACATTAAGGCTCTTTTCGGCATAACCAGACGTATCAATCGTTGCGGTAATTTGGTCAATAGAATCAAGAATTCTTATGCCTTCAGGCATCTTTAATGATAAATCAAAACTTTGAGGCTTATTAGAAAGTGTTGTAATATCAATAGCCGAAAGTGAAATTTGGGTTGTTTTATCAACGTTATCGGGCACACCGATTATAGTAACCGTTCCGAAATTATATGTTACAGGAATGGTTGCTGCACTAAAGCCTGAAGGAGCATTTGAAAATGTAGCTACAACCGGCACCGTCTTTTTCTTGGAAATAGGTACTGTCACCTGAACGTTTGAAACACTTAAAGAAACATGCTCTTGACTTAATTCCTTGCCGTTAGCATCCAGTAAAACCATTTGAGCATCAAATGTTTCTGTGCTTGACAGAGTTTTGTTTACCTTGGCAACAGCCGCAACCGTTTCTATCTGTCCTACTACCGCTCTGGGACCCGTAACGGTTACGATATCGCTTTCCGTTCCGCCCAGCATACCGCCCTCGGCAACAAGACCGTTTGCCGCTGTTACACCCTCTGCAATAGCATTAATTGTGAATTCTTCTGTGTCAACATAATCAAAATTAACATCAATAGTCGGCGGATAGATACTGTTAATATCAAATTCTGCGGCAGCAGTAGTGCTTGTAGGCGAAACCTTAAGACTGTATGTTCCCGGGGCATCAACCTCACCCGCGGAAGCATAAATACCGATATCTTCTGCAGTGAGCGCACTGACAACACTCGTAGGCCCTGTTACAACAATAGTAAATTTCTGGGACGAAATATCGCCTATTATGCTCATATTATTCTCTGAAACAAATGTATTCTCAAGATTTATGCTAACAGGTATCTCGGTAAAGGTGCGCTGTATAACAGGCTTTTGCTGAACAGTAATAACAATCCATACACAAAAAGCAACTACAACGGAAAAAACAGCGGAAAACTTCTTATGAGAAAACAACTTCTTAAATGAAAAATCTTTTAAGGATTTCATTCTTCTTTTCCTTCCTTTCCGCCCTTCGCTTTTTCAGGTTTAATGCGTGCTTTAAGCTTTGCAAAGAAGCCTTTTTTGCCTTCCCCGTCCGTATCGATTAAAAGTCTTTTAAGCTCTGCACCTGCTGAAACCGCATTAAAATCACGTTGTATTGATCCGTCAACCGCTATTGAAATAGTGCCGGTTTCTTCGGATACAACAAGAACAACTGCATCGGAATTTTCGGTCATACCGATAGCGGCCCTATGGCGAGTGCCCAACTGTGAACTTAAATCCTCTCTCTGTGTGAGGGGCAGTATACAACCTGCGGCGTAAATTCTGCCATCACGTATCACCATAGCACCGTCATGCAAGGGTGATTTCGGGAAAAACACGTTGTTGATCATATCTGCAGATGCATCTGCATTGATTATAGTACCTGTGGATATTATTTCACCTATTTGCGTACGGTTTTCAAAAACAATTAAAGCTCCTATCTTCTTTTTCTGCATTGTTCCTACTGCACGACTTACCTTATCTATACAAAGAGAAAGCTCGTCAGCATTGTCGCTCGTAATTTGTCCGGGACCGAAATTTGTCCGTCCCACCTTCTCAAGAATACGGCGAAGTTCAGGCTGAAATATAACTGCGGCAGCAATAATAGCAGAATCTATGATATTGGAAAGTAACCAATTAACCGCAATAAGATCCCACCACTTTGAAACTACATAAACCACGAACAATATCAAAATTCCTTTTACAAGCTGTACTGCACGGGTGTTCATCAAAAAGGCAATAGCCTTATAAAATATATAACTAAGTATTATTATATCGATTATATCGAAAATTCTAATATTTGAGACTGCATAGCTTATTTGATTCCAAACAATATACAGAGTATTAATAATTTCACTCACGACAGAACTTCCTTTATATATATTTCTTCAATCTTATTTTAACATACAAATCTCGCTCATTCAATAACTTTTTTAATATTTTTTAAGAATTTTTCACTATTTATTACAGTTATAAAGCGCTCGCACTCGGACAAGGTATTGAAAGCCGAAAGAGATATTCTTACCGCCCCGCTTTCAAGAGTATTTATTTGTTTATGGGCCGACGGAGCACAATGATAGCCCGCCCTTACGGCTATGAAATTTTCATCAAGCAGAGAAGCTGTCTTACTGCTGCTTACACCCTTGAAATTAAAGCACAGCACAGGCACATAAAGCCATAGTTGCGGCGATGGTGTATAAAGCTCTGTATTGGGGTTTTTATAAAGTGAGTCATATATAACTTTTATTAATTCATTTTCTTTTTTGTAAAGCCTTTGAAGTCCGTTTTTATTTAAAAAATCAATACCTGCCCCAAGGCCTGTAATTGCCGGAACATTTATTGTCCCGCTTTCAAGCCTTTCCGGCAAGTCAAGTGGCTGTGAAAGCTCTAAAGAATTAGTACCGGTACCTCCCTCAATAATAGTTTCGGGTATGTTTTTTCTGCAAATCAGCACTCCCAAGCCCATTGGAGCATATAGACCCTTGTGTGCCGCAACACATAAAAAGTCTATATTCATTTTTTTCATATTTATAGGTATTACACCTGCGATTTGTGCTGCATCAACTCCAAAAAGCACCTTTTTCTCTTTACATAAAAGACCGATTTTTTCGATTGGTAAAAGCTTACCTAAAACATTAGAAGCACCGGTACAAAAAACCATTTTTGTGTTAGGCTTTATAGCTTTCTTAAAGTTTTTTACGGTTATATCATCATCAACAAGCGACACTTCTGCCGCCGTATAGGTAATACCCATTTTTTTAAGCGGTCTCATAACCGCATTATGCTCCAGTGACGAAACAACTATGTGGTCGCCCTTTTTTAGCACACCCTTCAGAACAGCATTAATGCTTTGGGTGCAATTGAGCGTAAAAACTACGTTTTCAGGACCATCGGCACCAAAAAAGAGAGCCGTTTTTTGTCTGACAGCAAAAACCATATCAGCAGTTTTTGCCGAATATTTATAACCTCCCCTGCCCGGATTTGCCGAAAAGCTTTTTAATGAATTTATAACCGCCTGCATTACCTCCTGCGGTTTTTTTGCCGTTGTTGCGGCATTGTCAAAATATATCATAAACAATAATCACCCTTTTAAAAAAGGGGCTGTACTGCTTCTTGCGTACGCCCCAAAAATTCAATCATTTTTTTGACTTATTTTCAAAATCTTAATACCTGCGCCTCTAAGCAGTTGCTCGGCCTCGGTAACATTCCCATAAACTGCGATAGAATATCCGCAGCCCACATTATTTTCTTCTGATACTATCTTTTCAACATCCGCTTTAAAGCCTTTTTTTCTTAACAAATCTCTGCCCTTAAGGGCATAAGTTACGGTTCCGGTCGTAATTAAATACCCTTTCATTTTATTCACTCCATTTTAATTGACCTTCATTACCATACTATGCAGTTTCTTAAAATGTGACAAGCTAAATCGCTTTTCTTTCCTCTTCAAGCTCTTGTTCAAAATACTTAAAAACCACAATAAAGGCCATCGGAAAAACTATAAGTCCCAAAAAGCCCATCAGCTTTAAGCCAATAAACATCACAAGCAAAGTAAAAAGCGGATTAATTCCTATTTGCTTTCCAATGATTTTCGGCTCTATAAAATTCCGCACAAGTGTTATAACAATATACAAAACAAGAATTAAAAAACCGGCTGAATCACCTAAAAGTAATTTAAAAATTCCCCACGGGATAAGTACGGTTCCCGTACCGAAAACAGGCAACAAATCAATAATCGCAACTATAACTGCCAGCAAAAAAGCTTGATTAACCTTTAGAATCCAAAATCCCAGCCAAAGCTCTGCAAAGGTAATAAGCAAAAGGATAGCGTCACCCCTTAAAAGCTTTAGAACATTCTCTAAAAATATCTTTTTAATTTTGCCGATTTTAAAAGATAAGCTTTTTCCACAAAGCTCCCTTATAAATTTAACTAATTTTTCAAAATCCTTCGCAATATAACAGCTGGCCACAAGTGTTACAACCGCATTGAACAAAAAAGACGGTGTCCTTTTGGCAAGCGAAGTTGCAAGGCTTGATAATACCTCTGTGAGCTTTTGGCTTAAGCTTTCAAGCATGCCTTCGCCTATTCCTATAACCGTTTGTGACATCCCGGGTGACATACCGTCTAAAAATCCGCCGAACCTAATTTTGATATTTTTTAAAGCTGTCGCAATACCGTTTGCCACATTTGGAAAACTATCGAGAAATTCTTTAACGCCCAAAAGCAAGCTGTAGCTTAAAAAAGCCGCTAACGCAATCAACACCAAAAAGAAGCCGACTGCTAAAAAAACTGCACAAAGGCTTCTGCTGATATGTGTTTTATGAGACATTAATTCCGCCGGCTTTTGCACTAACCACGCAACAAAGGTCGCAATTACAAACGGCATCAAATAGCCTGTTAAAAATTTTGTGCTGACATATACTATAAGAATCACCGAAAAGGTGAATATCAGGTTTACAATAAACCTAATTTTGGTTTGCTGTTCCAATTTTTATACTCCTCCTTTAAATTTTTTCGGTGATTATCCAAAAATATGAAAATTTTATCCTTTTTATGTTGATTTTGATAAAAAAATGTACTATAATTAGTAAGATTAAGCTCGTATATTAATATAAAGCATTTATCAACAAATATTCCTTAGGCCAAGGAGGCAAAAATGATTAACGTTGCTATTATGGGGCACGGCGTTGTGGGTTCGGGTGTTGCAGAGATACTGATAAACCACAATGACCGTATATCAGGACATGTAAAAAAAGCTGTTAATGTTAAATATATACTTGATCTGCGTGAATTCAAGGATCTTTCCTACAGCGATAAATTCACAAAAAACTTTGAAGATATTTTAAACGATGATAGCGTAAAGGTTGTAGCAGAGGTTATGGGAGGCGTTAATCCTGCCTATGACTTTGTTAAAAAATGCTTGCTTGCAGGCAAAAGTGTTGTAACCTCAAATAAAGAACTGGTTGCAGTAAAAGGTGCCGAGCTTATAAGTATTGCAAAAGAAAAAAATGTCAACTTCCTTTTTGAAGCAAGTGTTGGCGGCGGTATTCCCGTTTTACGTCCGCTTGTTCAATGCTTGGCCGCAAACGAAATTTCAGAAATTTCAGGCATTCTTAACGGAACAACTAACTACATTTTAAATAAAATGATAGTGGACAATATGGATTTTGATTCTGCTCTTAAATTGGCGCAGGAAAAAGGCTATGCGGAAAAAAATCCTGCCGCAGATATTGAAGGACACGATGCCTGCCGTAAAATCTGTATTTTAGCCGCTTTAGCCTTTGGCAAACACGTTTATCCCGAACAGGTCAAAACCGAAGGCATAACAGATATCACACTTGATGATGTTGCCGCTGCAGACACATTCGGTTATGTTATCAAGCTTATTGCAAACACAAAAAGATTGAATAACGGCAAAATTACCGCAAGTGTAAGACCCACTCTTGTAAGCAGGGACTGCATAATTTCAGGTGTTAACGGTGTGTTTAACGCTGTTATGGTAACAGGCGACCAAACGGGAGACGTTATGTTTTACGGTAAGGGTGCAGGTAAGGAAGCTACCGCAAGTGCTGTTGTGGCTGACATTATGGATTGTATCAAGCACCTTGACACCAGAAAATACCTCTTTTGGGAGGATGGCACTGCTGATTGCTTTGAGAGCAATTTGGAAGAATGCCGTAAAATGTTTGTTAGAATTACCGGAGAAAATTTTAAAAAGCTTGAGAGTGAAATCACCGAGCTTTTCGGTAATAATATAAATTATGTTAAAAATCAGTATCGCAATGAAATAAGCTTTATTACTGAACCTGTTTCTGAAAGCAAGCTTAAAGAGCAACTAACAAAGCTCCAAAATTGCAGCTTTAAAACACTTCATATTTTAGGTTAATTTTATAGGAGGTTTGAACCTAATGGCATTAATAGTAAAAAAATTCGGTGGCTCCTCTGTTGCCAACGCCGAAAGGGTTTTCAACGTAGCCAACAGAATAATTGAGGACTACAAAAAAGGCAATGACGTTGTAGTTGTAGTTTCTGCCCAAGGAGACACTACAGATGATCTTATCGACAAAGCGCTTGAAATTAACCCTGACGGTGCTTCCAAGCGTGAGATGGATATGTTGCTTTCAGCAGGTGAGCAAATTTCAATAGCACTTCTTGCTATGGCTATTGAAAAATTGGGATGTCCTGTAAAATCCTTGCTTGGTTGGCAAGCAGGCTTTGAGACCGACTCTCACCACGGTATCGCACGAATTAAACGTGTTAACACCGAAAGACTTAAAAAAGAAATAGACAAGAAGAATATTGTGATTGTTGCCGGCTTCCAGGGTCTTAATAAATATGACGATATAACTACCCTCGGCAGAGGAGGCTCCGATACCAGCGCTGTTGCAATTGCGGCATCAATGAAGGCTGACCTTTGCCAAATCTATACTGATGTTGACGGTGTTTATACAGCCGACCCACGCAAGGTTTCAACCGCAATTAAAATGGATGAAATAAGCTACGATGAAATGCTTGAGCTTGCCGCAATGGGCGCTCAAGTGCTTAACAACCGATCGGTTGAAATGGCTAAAAAATATAATGTTGAGCTTGAAGTGCTTTCAAGCCTTGAGGTTAAACCCGGTACTATTGTGAAGGAGAAAGTAAAAATGGAAAAAACTTTAATTAAAGGCGTTGCAAAGGATAATAATGTTACACGAATTTCAATTATAGGCTTGGAAGATACCCCCGGAGTGGCATTTAAAATTTTCAACAAATTGTCACAGTACAAGGTAAATGTTGATATTATTTTGCAGTCTGTAGGACGTAACAACACAAAGGACATCACCTTTACCGTTCCCAAGGATCAACGCAAACAGGCTACCGATGCCATTGAGTCATTAAAGGAAGTTTTAATGTACGAAAGCCTTACTTTTGACGAGGAAATTTCAAAAATTTCTATTGTAGGTGCAGGTATGGAAAGCAATCCCGGCGTTGCTTCAAAAATGTTTGAGGCACTCTATGATGCAAACATCAACATTCAAATGATTTCTACAAGCGAAATTAAAATTTCAGTTCTTATTGATGCAAAATATGCTGACCGCGCAGTTTCTGCCGTTCATGATGCGTTTTTAGCCTAATCAACTTTTTTAAAGAAGGAGCTTTTCGATGGAAAAGGATGCAGTTTCCGCAGGTGTTTCGGAAATAGGCGGTTTATTCAGTACTGCCGAGGTACGTATTCTTATATGTTATTTATTATCCTCAATTGAAGGTCCTGTCCCGGGGCACGAATTAGCCAATTTACTTCATTACGAGGCGATTGCCAACTGCTTTGAAGTGAACGAATCCATTGCTTTTCTTCAACAAGGCGGTCAATTGGAGCTGGTTGACGAAAAGGAGGATACCTATATAATCACCCCCAAAGGCAGAGACATTGCCGAAACATTAAAGACCTCTCTTTCCTATGCGGTTAAGGAGCGTGCTTTAAGGGCGTCTTTAAAAATGGTTTCGCGTTACAGGAATTCAAAGGAAACCGATATTAAAATTTCCCGTGAGGACGGACGAACCTTTATCACCTGTACCGCACTTGACGGCGAAGCACCCTTTATGAGCGTTAAACTTATGGTTACTGACGAAGCCCAGGCAACATATATTAAAGACAGATTTATTGACAATCCTTCTTATATATATTCCGAAATAATAAACCTTTTAACAAAGGATATGAAATAGAAAAAAACCCACCAAGGTGGGTTTTTTCTATTTTTATTTAATTGTTTTTCCCTATTACAGAGTTGCAGCCATAACTGCTTTTATTGTGTGCATACGGTTTTCGGCTTCATCAAATACTATTGATTGAGCGCTTTCAAAAACCTCGTCTGTAACTTCCATTTCTCTAATACCGAATTTTTCACTGATTTCTCTTCCAACGGTGGTTTTAAGGTCGTGGAAAGCAGGCAGACAGTGCATAAATACAGCCTTTTCACCTGCATTTTGCATAAGTTTAGTATTAACCTGATAAGGTGATAATTCCTTAATTCGTCCTTCCCAAACCTCTTGCGGTTCACCCATAGAAACCCAAACATCCGTATAGATTACGTCTGCGTTTTTAGTGGCAACCATCGGGTCCTCACAGAATTTCAGGGTTGCTCCCGTAATTTTAGCAATTTCCTCACACTCGGCAATTAGTTCAGCGTTGGGGAAATATTTTTTAGGAGCGCAGGCGGTAAAATTAAGACCCATTTTAGCACAACCAACCATTAAAGAATTACCCATATTATAACGGGCGTCGCCCATATAAACAAAATTTATTCCCTTTAGGTATCCAAAATGCTCTTTAATGGTCAAAAAGTCAGCTAAAATCTGTGTTGGGTGAAATTCATTTGTAAGACCGTTCCAAACGGGAACACCCGCATATTTTGCTAAATCCTCAACGATTTCTTGTTCGAAGCCACGGTATTCAATACCGTTATACATTCTGCCCAAAACCCTTGCTGTATCAGCAATACTCTCCTTTTTACCTATTTGTGAGCCTGTAGGGTCTAAATAAGTAACTCCCATTCCAAGGTCATATGCCGCAACCTCAAAAGCACAGCGAGTTCTGGTACTGGTTTTTTCGAAAATGAGCGCAATATTCTTACCCTCACAAATTCTATGAGGGATTCCTGCCTTCTTCTTATATTTAAGCTCTGACGCCAAATCTATAAGGCATGCTATTTCTTCAGGTGTGTAATCAAGCAATTTCAAAAAGCTTCTACCTTTAAAATCCATAATCAGTTCTCCTTACAAGCATTTACTATTACATCGATTGCTTTTTCAAGCAGCTCTTGCGGTATGTTTAGTGCCGGCAAAAGCCTTACTTTATTTTTTGCCTTAATAACAAGGACACCGTTATTGCGGCACTCGGTTATAACCTCTGTGGCATCCTTTACCGTTTCAATACCAAGCATAAAGCCTTTACCCGAAACAGATTTTACGCCGTTTGCGTTTTCAAGACGCTCGATTATATATTGAGATTTTTCTTTAACACCTTTAAGCAATTCGTCATCAATGCGGCTTAAAATATTAACCGCTCCCGCACAAGCAACAGGGTTTCCGCCAAAGGTTGAGCCATGGTCGCCGTTTTTAAATACATTTTCAACTCTCTCACCCAAAACAGTAGCCCCCAGCGGAAGACCGCCGCCAAGTCCCTTTGCGGTTGAGAAAATATCTGGCTTTACACCATAATTCATATAGCCGTAAAGCATACCTGTTCTACCGTTGCCCGTTTGAACCTCATCAGAAATTGTTAAAATATCGTAATTTTGGGAAAGTTCAAAAATCGTCTCAACAAATTCTTCTGTGAGCGGTAAAACTCCGCCCTCGCCTTGAACTGTTTCAAACATAATAGCCGCAATCTTGTTGTTTTCAACAAGATTTTTAAGCTCTTGACTGTTATTTGCCTCGCAATAAATAAAGCCCTCTGTCAGCGGCAAAAAGTCATTATGAAAAACATCCTGTCCTGTTGCGGAAAGAGTTGTAATCGTTCTTCCGTGGAAGCTGTTTTTAAGGGTTATGATTTTATTATAATCTTTACCCTTTTTCTCCGCCGCATATTTGCGAGCAACCTTTATAGCGCATTCGTTAGCCTCTGCGCCCGAATTTGAAAAGAAAACCTTTTTCATATCGGTTTTTTTACAAAGCATTTCCGCAAGCTCAACACACGGAGCTGAATAGTAGAGGTTTGATGTGTGTTGGATGGTATTAAGCTGATTGGTTACAGCACTAACCCATTCATTATCCGAAAAACCAAAGGTATTAACCGCAATACCAGTACCCAAATCTATATATTCCTTGCCGTCAGTATCCCATACTACCGAACCCTTTCCCGATTTCAAAGCAATGGGAAAACGTGCATAGGTGTTTGCAATATATAAACTATCCTTTTCTTTAATGTTCATCTTTTTTCTCCAAAACCATAGTACCTGCGCCCTCATCCGTTAAGGTCTCGATAAGAAGCGAATGCGGTACTCTGCCGTCCATTATAATAACCTTTCTTACACCTCTGGCAATTGCATCAAGACAGCACTCAACCTTAGGTATCATGCCGCCCGATATTGTTCCGTCATTAAACAGCTCTACAGCCTCTTTTGTATCTATACAAGGAATAAGCGAGGATGGGTCATCCTTATCGCGAAGAATACCTGCAATATCGGTCATAGAAATCAGTCTTTCTGCCTTTAATGCACCTGCAATATAGGCGGCGGCAGTATCAGCATTAATGTTATAAACATTACCCTTTTTATCACAGCCAACGGTTGATATAACAGGGATATAATCATGCTCTAAAAGGTCGATAACAGGCTGAACATTAACCTTTGTAATTCTGCCTACAAACCCCAGGCGCTCATCCTTAATCTCGGCCTGGATTAGCTGACCGTCCATACCCGAAATACC
>JAZQKT010000123.1:0-11347 GCA_045542295.1 Acutalibacteraceae bacterium | reverse complement strand
ATGGTTAATGACGTTAAGCCCGGCGGTGTATTCCTTATCAACTGTCAGTGGTCTGCTGAAGAGTTAGACAAGCACATGCCTGCTGAAGCAAAGCGTTACATTGCAAAGAACAACATTCAGCTTTATACCGTTAACGCTATCGACTTGGCTGCTGAAATCGGTCTTGGCAAGCGTACAAATACTGTTCTTCAGTCTGCTTTCTTCTCACTTTCAAAGGTTCTTCCTCCTGAAGAGGCTATCGGCTATATGAAGGAAAAAGCACAGAAGTTCATGAAGAAGGGTATTGAAATTGTTCAGATGAACGAGAAGGCTATCGATGCCGGTGCTACCGCTTATGTTAAGATTGACGTTCCTGCTTCTTGGGCAGACGCTACTGATGCTAACGTTGCTGAAGCTACTGCAGATACCTCCAAGCTTGTTAAGATGGTTGACAATATCATGAAGCCCGTTGGTCTTATGAACGGTGATTCTCTCCCCGTTTCTGCATTTATGGACCATGCTGACGGTACATTTGAGCAGGGCGCATCCGCTCACGAGAAGCGCGGTGTTGCCGTTATGGTTCCCGAGTGGAATAACGAAACATGTATCGGATGTAACAAGTGTGCATTCGTTTGTCCTCATGCTACAATCCGTCCTTATGCTCTGTCTGCTGATGAAAAGGCTGCTGCTCCTGCAAACACCAAGATTGCAGTTAAAGAAAAGCTTGTTTCCAATAAGGGCTATTCTTATGTAATGACCGTTTCTCCGCTTGACTGTATGGGTTGCGGCGTTTGCGTTGGCGAATGTCCCACAAACTCACTCAAGATGGTTTCTCAAGAATCTCAACTTGCTGAACAGGAAGTATTCGATTACTGTGTTGCTAATGTTACTGAAAAGGCTGACGTTGCTTCTGATGCTAACGTTATCACTTCTCAGTTCAAGAAGCCCTTGCTCGAGTTCTCCGGTTCTTGCGCAGGTTGCGCTGAAACTGCTTATGCTCGTCTCGTTACCCAGCTCTTCGGTGATAAGATGTACATCTCTAACGCTACAGGTTGTTCTTCAATTTGGGGCGGTCCTGCTGCTACATCACCTTACACTGTTAACGCAGAGGGTCACGGTCCTGCTTGGGCTAACTCCCTCTTTGAAGACAACGCAGAGCACGGCTTTGGTATGTACCTCGGTCAAAAGGCTCTTCGTGACGGTCTCATTGCAAAGGTAAAAGAAATGGCTGAAAGCGACAAGGCTTCCGCTGAATTCAAGGCTGCTGCTGACGCTTACCTTGCAACTCTTAATGATACTAACAAGAACGCTGCTGCTACTACAGCTCTTATTGCTGAAATCGAGAAGGCTGCTGCTGACGGTTGTCCTATCGCTCCTGCTATTCTTGAGCAGAAGGAATACCTCGCTAAGAAGTCCATCTGGATCTTCGGTGGTGACGGTTGGGCTTACGATATCGGCTTCGGCGGTGTTGACCACGTTCTTGCAACAGGTGAAAATGTAAACATCATGGTATTCGATACCGAGGTTTACTCTAACACCGGTGGTCAGGCTTCAAAGGCTTCCAACATTGGTCAGGTTGCTCAGTTCGCAGCTGCAGGTAAGGCTATCAACAAGAAGAGCCTTGCTGAAATCGCAATGTCCTACGGTTATGTATACGTAGCACAGATTGCTATGGGCGCTGATATGAACCAGACTCTTAAGGCTATCAAAGAGGCTGAAGCTTATAATGGTCCTTCTATCATTATCTGCTACTCACCTTGCGAAATGCACTCTATTAAGGGCGGTATGGTTAACTGCCAGAACGAAATGAGAAAAGCTGTTGCTTGCGGTTACTGGGATATGTTCCGTTACAATCCTGCACTCAAGGCAGAGGGCAAGAATCCCTTCAGTCTTGACAGCAAGCCTGCTACTGCTGATTACAAGGAATTCATCCTTGGTGAAGCTCGTTACTCATCTCTTACACGTTCCTTCCCCGAGCGTGCAGATGCTCTCTTTGAGCAAGCAAGCGAGGCTGCAAAGGCTCGCCGTGCTCACCTTGAGAAGCTTGTTGAGCTTTACGGTAAGCAGTAATTCTTACCCCAAAAACTTTAAAAGGTATCCCACCATGGTGGGATACCTTTTTTATTTATTTCTTTTTTAAATTAAAACACAAAATTTTTAGTCTGTTTCTATTTTAATATCACCTGTATCTGTACTAATTTCGCATCTGCCGCCGGTTACTGTTTTGGGCACATCAATACTGCCAGTATCGGTTTCGGTAATAAAGACCTTATCCGAAAGCAGGCTGCCTAAAACATCACCTGTATCGGTTTTTATAAACAGCTCTGCGGCATCGCACTTGTCAAATACTACGTCACCTGTGTCTCTCTCAATAGAAAACTTTTCTGTAGCAATAACATTCTTAAACTTGGCATTGCCGGTACTTGCGCTTGACACAAGCTTTTGACAGGTGGTGTTGCTTACGCTTGCATCTCCTGTAGAGGTATTAAGCCTTATGTCACCCTTGCAGGTAACATCCGAAACCGCAATATCGCCTGTAGAAAGCGAAATATCAAGTGAACCTGCTGATATGTTTTTGATTTTCGCGCAGCCGGTACTTCCCTTTATTTTGATAAATTCCGAAGCAGAAGCAAAGCTTTTAATATTACCGGTACTTACGCTAATATCAATATTTTTAAATTCAAATTCCTTTGGTATTTCAATGTCACCGGTATCTTCTTTAATGAGAAGCGAAGCATATTCAGCTTTCGGCAAATAAACCGTTATCCTTGGAGAGCCTATGTTAAATCCTACATATTCGTACCAGGGTTTTTGGTTATTGATTCTAATAACAAGCATATTATTTTCAACTGTGACTGAATGCTTTGCGTTTTCAGCCTCGTAACATTCCACTCTGCACTTGCCGTCATTAGATAACGCAAACAAGATATCTGCCGTATCTGTATTTATGGATATGTCCTCAAATGCTTCAATGATTTCGTGAGTGTTTGTTTCATATTCAACTGTCGACAGCTTCATGAAATCCCATTTTAGCATTGTCATTACTCCTGCAAAAAGGATACTACCAAAAAGCACAAGAGCAGTCGCTGTAAGAAGCCATGCCTTTGTTTTTACTTTCATTGTGCATCCTCCTTCCCTCTAAAGCAATTTTTAATCCATATTGCCATTTTCTTTGTGAGTATCAAGCTGCCAGCTGTTAAAACCTTACATCCGTAAAACATAAAGATAGTAAGTCCTGCCGTGACAATACCTGCAGCAAGCACAGCAACACCCGAAGCGATATTGCCGTTTACAGCAAAAACAACACACGAAATTACACCGCCGATAGAACAACCGCCAAGTGAAGCAAAGATAGCCCATAAGGAAATAATCACAGCCCACAGTGAAATATAGAGTGAAAGAAATACGATGATGGCGGCAAAAAGCAACGAGAACCATATCGGTGAGCCAAGCACCAAAAGCACAATTTCCCAAGTCTTAAGCTGTCTTTTCGGTTTAATTCTTTCTTTTACAAGCTGTGTCAAAGGCACTTCTGCAATTATCTGTGCTATAATTTCATCCACAGAGCCTATTGCCGAAACCGCTTGGCTCTCCGTAAGGCCTTCTTCGATTCTATCATCAATCATTTCGCTGTAAAAGCTTAAGCGCTCATCTATATCCTCCTGCGGAAGCCCCGATAAGCCCTTTTTAAGTTCAAATAGAAACTCTTGCTTATTCATCTGCCTCTTCCCCCTTTGTAATAAATTTGTAAATTGACATAATTTCTTTCCATTCTTCTATAAAAACCTTAATACGTTCCAACCCAACATCAGTAATGTGATAATATTTTCTGAGTCTTCCGTCATGCTCTGCAGTTTTTACGGTAAGCATAGCTGCCGTTTCCAAGCGTTTTAAGATTGTATAAAGAGTTGACTCCGACAGCTCGATATACGGCTTCATATCTTTAATAATTTTATAACCGTATGAATCCCCATCCTTAATAGCCGCTAATACACATACATCTAAAAGTCCACGTTTTAACTGTATATCCACAAAATACCTCCTTTTGCGTAATACATCATATCACGAAGTATATATGTTGTCAAGTGTTTCTTTTAAAAAAAGAATGACTAAACAAACACGTTCAGCCATTCTTACTCTTAAAATTTTTAGTTTTTATTAACCATAGCATCTATTTCTTTGGCAGCTTGAGCTAAATAATCGTTCCGGAACAGCTCAAAATCGCCATTGTCAACCAGTTGTGCCAATGAAACGTCAATCGGCATTTTACCAAGCAAAGGAAGATTTAATTCTTCTGCAATGCTTTCACTGCCCGAGCCGAAAATATTAAAGCTTTTACCGCAATCGGGACATACCACATAGCTCATATTTTCAACTATTCCAAGCACCGGGATTTTCATTAAGGATGCCATGTTGTAAGCCTTTTTAACTATCATTGAAACCAAATCCTGCGGCGAGGTTACTATAACCGCACCATCAAGCGGAAGGCTTTGAAAAACAGTTAGCGGAACGTCACCTGTTCCGGGAGGGCAGTCAACAAACAAATAATCAAGCTCGCCCCAAACAACATCGTGCCAAAACTGCTTAACTGCACCCGCAATAACAGGACCTCTCCACAAAACCGGAGCTTCCTTTTCCTCAAGCAAAAGATTAACCGAAATCAGCTTAATTCCGTTTTTGGTTTCGGCCGGTAAAAGACCCAATTCGTTTTGCATTATTCTTGAATTAACGCCAAAGGTTTTAGGAATAGACGGACCGGTTATATCGGCATCCAAAATACCAACCTTATAACCCATACGGCTCATAAGAACAGCAAGCATTGATGTAACCATTGATTTACCAACGCCGCCCTTACCGCTTACTACACCGATAACGTGTTTGATTTTACTATATTCGTTTGCAGGCTCTAATAGACTTTCCGCCTCTCGTGACGAGCAATTTGCAGAACAGGATGAGCAATTGCCCGAACAACCCGTGTTTTTTTCTTCCATTTTAAAACGACCTTTCATTTTTAAAACTACTTATATATTATACCCCTTTTAAATTAAAAAGCAAGTACGTTGTTTAGAGTTTTTTTGTGTCCGCTTTTACTTGACAAAGTATTTTTTAAGTATTAAAATTATTAAAGTCAATCAAACTACACTTGGATGGTGGACCAAAAATGAAAACCGAACAATATATTATAAGCGGTATGTCCTGTGCCGCATGCTCCGCTTCAGTTACGCGTGTTGTCTCCCGATTAGAGGGTGTAGAGCTTTGCGAGGTAAACCTGATAACCGGTAAAATGACGGTAAGGTTTGACCCTGAAAAATGCGGCGAGGCGGACTTTGTGCGTGTAGTAGAAAAGGCGGGCTTTGGAATAACACGTGATGCCCCACAGCCCACAAATAAGCCGCAAAAAGAAAAAAGCGATTCCTTTTTGCCCATAATAATTTCTGCTGTTTTCAGTATGATACTGCTTTATATATCTATGGGGCAAATGCTTTTTGAGAAGCTACCCTTGCCTTCATTCCTAAAATTAGAAGAAGCCCCCTACAATTTTGCTCTGTCACAGTTGTTGCTTTGTTTGCCGGCACTGTTTTTCGGCAGAAAATTTTTCACAAACGGAATACCTCTGTTATTAAAGGGTCACCCGAATATGGATTCCTTGGTAGCCCTTGGTGCAGGAGCTTCTTTTATTTACAGCATTGTAATGACCTTTACTGTTTATAAAAACCCCCACGCTGTTCACAACCTGTATTTTGAATCGGCAGCAGTTGTAATCACCCTTGTAATGCTGGGCAAATTTTTTGAGCGAAAAAGCAAGCGTCGAACAGCCGATGCAATTAAAAAGCTTATGGAATTAGCTCCCGATACCGCAACTGTTTTGCGTGATAACAAAGAGCTTACCGTTCCCACAAACGAGGTGGCCTTGGGTGAAATTTTAGTAATTAAGCCGGGTGCTAAAATCCCGCTAGATGCCGTTATAACAGAAGGCTTCACTTTCACCGATGAAGCTATGCTTACAGGAGAAAGCATTCCTGTTGAAAAACAGGTTGGTGACCGTGTTACCGGCGGCAGTATTAATCTAAATGGTTTAATTTATGCTAAAGTTACACACATAGGAGAAGATACTGCACTTTCAAAAATAGTGCGGTTTGTTGAGGAGGCTCAAAGTAAAAAAGCTCCGATTTCAAAAGTGGCGGACAAGGTTGCAGGCATTTTTGTTCCACTAGTTATTGCAATAGCCGTAATTTCTGCTGTAGTTTGGTTTGTTTTAAAGGGTGAGCTTGCCTTTTCACTTAAAATTTTTACAAGTGTATTGGTGGTTGCTTGCCCCTGTGCCTTGGGGTTGGCAACACCAACGGCAATTATGGTTGGCACAGGTCTTGGCGCGGCAAACGGTATTTTAATCCGAAACGGAGAGGTGCTTGAAACCACACATAAAATAAAAGTGGCGGTTTTTGATAAAACCGGAACCGTCACAAAAGGAAATACTGTTGTTACCGATATTTTGAGTGACAACGAAGCCGAATGTCTTAAATTTGCCGCCATAGCCGAAAGTGGCTCCGAGCATCCCTTGGCAAGAGCAATTTTAAAGTATGCTGACAGTAAAAAAATAGAAATAACCGATAAACCGCAGGACTTTGAAAATATTTCGGGCAAAGGCATTACTTGCATTATTGACGGCAAAAGGGTTATTGTTGGCAAGCCTCATTTTTTAGAGGAGTTTGGTACCGATATTTCAGAATTCAAGGAAAATGCAAAGTCTTTGGCTAAACAGGGTAAATCCATTATAATAATAGGTGTTGACGGTATTGCTGTTGGGCTAATCGCCGTTGCTGACGAGCTTAAAGAAACCTCACCGCAAGCCTTTTATGAGCTTAAACAAATGGGTATAAAAACCGTTCTGCTTTCCGGCGATAACCGCCTTTGTGCTGAATATGTGGGCATTTCCCTTTCGGCTGACGAAACCTTTGCCGAGGTCTTACCCGAGGACAAAGCAAGAATTATTAACAGTCTTAAAGAAAAATACGGCACTGTTTTGATGGTTGGTGACGGAATTAATGACGCCCCTGCCCTATCAAGTGCTGATGTTGGCTGTGCTATCGGAAGCGGCAGTGATATTGCCCTTGAAGCGGCAGATATAGTTTTAATGAAAAACGACCCCTGTGATGTAGCACGGGCGGTAAAACTTTCAAGACTAACCATAAAAAATATAAAACAAAATTTATTTTGGGCTTTTTGCTATAACGTGATTTTAATTCCCGTTGCGGCAGGACTCCTCTATCCCTTTGGAGGTCCTCTTATGAGCCCGATGCTTGGCGGACTTGCAATGTCGTTCAGCTCGGTATTTGTAGTAAGCAACGCATTAAGATTAAGACTCAAAAAGCTTTAAAAAGGAGAAAATAAAATGTTACACAAAATTTCCGTACCCGATATGCACTGCAACAGATGTGTAGAAAGAATAGCAAAGGCTTTAGATGAAACCGGCATTAAATATACTGTAAGTCTTGAAGATAAGCTCGTGACAGTTGATGGCTGTGACCACTGCCTTAATACAGCTCTTACCGAGCTTGAAGATTTAGGATTTACCCCCGAAAAAATTTAAAAGAGGTTGAAAAATGCACTACAGATTTTTACGTTTCCCGGGTGGCAAGGCAAAAGCCGTAACCTTAAGCTATGATGACGGCTCCCGTTATGACATTAAACTTTCAAATATTATCACGAATTATGGTTTTAAAGCAACATTTAACATTAACAGCAACAATTTGTTTAAGAATAACGGCGATTATTATTTGTCCCCAAGCCAAGTTACAGAGCATTTACTTTCTAAAGGACACGAAATTGCCATTCACGGCGCAGACCATATTGCCGCCGGTCTGCAAACTACGGCAGACGCCATTAAAAACACTGTTGACTGCCGCTCTGCTTTAGAAAAAGAATTTGGTATTATTATAAGAGGTATGGCTTATGCCGATTCCGGTATAAGACGTTTTAAAAACGGACTTTCTTATCCCGAAGTAAAGCAGTGTTTAACTGCACTTGACATTGCTTATTCCCGAACCTTGAGCGGAGATAACAAGGATTTCTTCCTACCGGAGGATTGGCATGCTTGGATGCCCAACGCGCATCACGACAACCCCGAAATTTTTGAATTTATTGATGCCTTTTTAGCGCTTGACTGTGATAATGGCTACATTAACGGACATCAGCCTCGCTTGTTTTACATTTGGGGACACAGCCAAGAATTTAACAATAAAAACAACTGGGAAAGACTTGAAGAAATCTGCCAAAGGCTTGGCGGAAAAGAAGAAATATGGTATGCTACAAACGGTGAAATATACGATTACGTTACCGCTTATAATTCACTGATTTTCAGCGCTGATAATTCTATAGTACATAACCCGAGTGCCAAAACCGTTTGGTTTAAGTACGGCAAAAAGCCTTACAGCATAAAACCCGGTGAAACCATTGTTATCGATTCTGAAAAATGTTAAATAAACTGATCATTAAGGACAAAGGCTTTTACAAAACCGTAGCCGCAATTGCAATACCGATTGCCCTTCAGGGACTTATTACCACAGGTGTTAATATGATGGACACCATTATGGTGGGGACTCTTGGTGAAACCGAGCTTTCAGCCGTTTCACTTGCCAACCAATTCATAACAATATTCAATATTTTTTGTATGGGAATCGGTATGGGTGCATCTGTTTTAGTTGCCCGCTACTATGGTATGAAAGATTCATCCTCTCTTAAAAAAACAGTTGCAATAATGTTAAGGCTCTGCCTTGGAATGTCGCTTATATTCTCTGTCGCAACCTTTCTTATGCCCGAACAGATAATGAAAATTTACACCACGGAAAAAGGCATTATTGAACTTGGCATTAGATATTTGAAATACTCGGTTTTAACCTATTCTCTTTGGGGACTTTCTCTTACCTGCACAATAGTTCTCCGTAACGTAAGGCAGGTTAAAATCCCGCTTTACACATCTGTTGCGGCATTTTTTGTCAACGTGGGCGCAAATTACATTTTCATTTTCGGCAAAATGGGAATCCCAAAATTGGGGGTTATCGGTGCCGCAATAGGCACACTTTTTGCAAGAATTTTTGAATTCAGCGTTATTTGCGGTTATTTATTCTTTAAGGATAAAGAAATCGGTTTTAGAATAAAACACCTATTTATGCCTGTGGGTGCTTTATGGAAAGAGTATATCAGAATAAGCATTCCTGTGCTTATAAGTGATGCTATCCTTGCTCTGGGCAACAATTCTGTTGCAATGGTAATCGGCAGGCTTGGTGAAAGCTTTGTTGCCGCAAATGCCGTAACTGCGGTTACTCAACAATTAAGCTCGGTATTCACACAGGGCTTTTCCCAAGCGGGTGCTATTGTTACAGGCTACACATTGGGCACAGGAAACCGAGAAAAAGCTTTGCGGCAAGGCTATGCCTTTTTGGGGCTTGGCTTTTTGTTCGGTCTTATTGCCGCAATAATTATTCTTATAATAAGCGGACCTATTATAGGTGCTTATAATCTGTCACCTAAAACCGTAAAAATAGCACGTGAGCTTATGCTGTCAATAAGCATTATCATCCTTTTCCAAGCCACAAACAGCATTATGACAAAGGGTGTTTTACGTGGTGGCGGAGACACTAAAATGTTGATGCTTACAGATAACATATTTTTGTGGATAGCCTCTGTACCTCTGGGAATAATTGCAGGACTTGTTTTACATCTTCCTGCTTTTTGGATATATTTCTTCCTTAAAATTGATCAAGTGTTGAAGGCATTTTGGTGCTTAATAAGACTACGGAGCGGAAAATGGATTAAAAAAATCCGTTCCGAAGCAGAAATGGAATAAAAATTTTAAAAAAAATTAGAGCATATTTGGAATTAATCCGTTAAGACGGAAACGTTCGGAGACCGCCGAACTAAGGACCAAATATGCTCTATTATTTTATTTCTTAATTTTTTCAATATCGTAGGGTGTTGTTTGATAAACAAAGTAATTAAGCCAGTTTGAATAAAGAAGATTTGCGTGCGAACGCCACGAAACAACAGGACCCTTTTTAGGATCGTTATCCTTGAAATAGTTTTTGGGCATTTCAATAGGAAGTCCTTGAGAAACGTCCCTTAAATACTCATTCATAAGGGTATCGGCATCATACTCCGAATGACCTGTTATAAAAATCTGCTTTCCGTTTTTGGTTGAAACAGCATAAAGACCCGCTTCATTAGAGGTTGAAAGAACCTTTAAATCCTTGACCTTTTTAACATCATCAACATCAACTGTGGTGTGCCTTGAATGGGGCACCATAAATACATCATCAAAGCCTCTGAAAAGGATAGATTTTTTATAATCCACCTTATGAGGAAACACACCGAACATCTTCTTATCTAGCGGCTTTTTGTTAATTCCAAAATGATAGTAAAGCCCTGCTTGAGCACCCCAACAAATATGAAAAGTGCTGTGAACATGGGTTTTAGTCCATTCCATAATCTCACAAAGCTCTTCCCAATATTCAACCTCTTCGAACTCCATCTGCTCAACAGGAGCGCCGGTGATAATCATACCGTCAAAGGTTTTTTCCTTAACGTCATCAAAGGTTTTGTAAAATGTAAAGAGATGCTCTGCCGATGTATTTTTAGACTTATGGCTTTTTGTGTGGATAAGCTCTAAATCCACCTGAAGCGGAGAGTTTCCCAAAAGACGCGAAAGCTGGGTTTCGGTTTCAATTTTTTTTGGCATCAAGTTAAGCAGTAAAATTTTAAGCGGACGTATATCCTGTGTTATGGCTCTGGTTTCGGTCATAACGAAAATATTTTCATCGTTAAGTGTTTTTACCGCCGGTAAATCATTTGGAATTTTAATAGGCATTTAAACATATATCCTTTTTTAAATTTTATCAAGTGCCTGCTTAATGTCAGCAATTAAATCCTCTGCATCCTCAAGTCCGCAAGAAAAACGAACTAAATCGGGCGAAACGCCTGCAGCGGCAAGCTCATCGTCGTTCATTTGGCGATGAGTAGCACTTGCGGGATGCAAGCAACAGGTTCTGGCGTCTGCAACATGGGTTTCAATAGCGGCAATTTTAAGTCCCTTCATAAAGGCTTCTGCCGCCTTTCTTCCGCCCTTAACGCCAAAGCTTACAACGCCACAACTTCCGTTAGGCAGATATTTTTGTGCCAGCTCATAATACTTGTCACCCTCAAGACCGGGATAGGTTACCCATGCAATTCTGTCATCAGCCTGCAATGCCTTGGCAACCGCCAAGCCGTTCTCACAATGGCGCTTCATTCTAACGTGCAGACTCTCAAGTCCAAGGTTTAAAATAAACGCGCTCTGCGGCGACTGAACACAGCCAAAGTCACGCATAAGCTG
>JAZQKT010000122.1:0-8714 GCA_045542295.1 Acutalibacteraceae bacterium | reverse complement strand
ATTTTTTGCTGTATAAGTATTAATAAGGTGCAATCTATCAGTGATGGCGTACACTTCTTATATGTCTTTATCCGTTGGATTTCTTGACATTATAGGTTTATGGATATATAATATTTACAATCTAAATCATTGATTTTGGAGGGGTTTTAGTTGAAAAATAAGAAGTTTAAATCGATACTGTCCCTTGTGCTTGTTGTAGTATTGGTTTTGACCGGTGTGGTTGGATCAGTATTTATGTTTTGGCAGTCAAAGGCGGTTGTCAACGACACAACGGTGGCAGGACAAGTATCTGAGGAAACTAAAGGTACGGGCGGAGAAAGAAAAGCACCGCAGGCTATTATTAGCTCGAGCGTTACTATGTTTGATGGTGATAAGGCAACTGCGATAAATAGTGCCATAACCACTGCAACCGGTACCTCGGCAGGTTTATATCTTAACGTTAAAAAGGGTACTGATATAGACGAGTTGGGTGTAGGTGATATCTTCTTTTTGGAAGGCTCGGAAGCTACGCCTTTGGGAGAACCGTATTTTGGCAAGGTGGTGTCCGCAAAAACGGTTGGTGATGAGGTGCAATTTTTAATGGAAACACCTATGGTTGACGAGGTGTTTGATTCGGTTTGTTTCAGCACCACAGAGCTTTTTAAGGACGGTACAGATGCTACCTTTGAGGCATTGGACGGTGTTAGTGTTATTTCGGGCGGCAAGGAGATTACTGCACCTGTTGCAGAGCCTGTTTCTTCTGTGAGCAGTGAACCGACAGTTGTTAATCTTTCTGCAAGTAATAGTGCGCCTGCTGTTGAAGAGATGAGCCTTAAAAGCTATACCTTTAATCCTAAGGAGCGGTTAGAGCTAAAGCTGGATGTAGACCTTTTAGAGGCGTACAAAAAGATACGCGGTGTTGAGGAAAAGAAGGAGGCATATCCACAGGGCAGTAATTCCACCAAGGTGGTAACGACTGAAAGGGGTAAGGTTTATCATAATGAGGATTGTTTCCATTTAAAGACCAGCAAAACTGCGAAAAAGGTTGATCTTTCACACGCGTTGGACGAAGGAAAACGTCCTTGTAAAGCCTGTAAGCCTGCAGTATTATCAAATACCTCTACCGATACATCCTTGACACTCACCGGTGCTGTGGGCGTTGAAAATTTGATGTGTGATATTTATTATGATTGGAATATTATTGATGGCGCAGGAATCAATGACTTTTGGGTGAACGTTACCGGTACCGCCTTTTCGGAGGTCAATGTAGTGGGCACCGGTGAAATGAAGCTTGGTGGAAATGATACCGAGTGGTCCTCGCCCTTTGAAATTGTCAAGATTCAGGGCTTGAAGGAAAAACTATTTCCTATCGGTTATATTTCTTTGACACAAGGTCTTGCTTGTACGTATGCTAACGGCAGCAATACGGTGGTACGCACCCAGGTTAGCGTGATGCCGATTTCTGTGTTGATTATGGTATATGTGGATGTGCAGGGCAACTTAACCTTCAGTGTTTCTGCCGGCGCTAAAACTACCCGAAATTTCAGCTATGATTATAAGCTGGTTGAAAACGGTGCAGTTAAGATGCAGGGTGAATTGAAAACCGAGAAACCCAATGTAGAATGGGGCATCGATGTTGGTGTAGAGGGCGATGTTGATGCACACGTAGGTCTTTCTGCTTTGGCGTATGTTTTCAACATTAATGTTGCCGATGTAGGCCTTTTGAAGATAGGCAGTGAAGCTGAGGGCAAGCTGGCGCTTTCTGTTAATCAGGACACTGTGGCGGGTAAAGGCTCTTGGTACGAGGCTTCTTATTTTTCACGTGCGTATGTGAAGATAATAGATGTTAAGCTGTTGCTAAGATGCAGTGTGGAGCTGCTAAAAGGCATTATCTCTTTCTCGGGTGAATTCAATTACGATTGGATACTTCTTGATTACACCTTGGCTTATTGGGGTAAGCGACTGCCGACGGTTTACACGCCGGGACAGATGAAATGCTCTTTGGTGACGGCGCAAGACAAAGACGCAGTATATTATAAAGACGAGGATGGCCGTTTGATAATGGATCGGGATGGCTACAAGAAGATTCTTTATGATGAAGAATTTTTCGTCTTTTGTGCTATTGATGAATCCTATATTTATATTTTGAAGAATAAGGATGGCGGTTCTCATGCTATGTATCGTGTTTCAAAGGAAAACGGTACGGCAAAGGAAATGCTCAATGATGTGAACCGTGTACTTTATGCTGATGAAGAGTATATTTACTATGTGGATAACTTCTCTAAAAATACGATCCGTAAGATGAAACGTGAAGACGGAAAAGTATCGACCTTTGCACAGTTTGAACACGAGGTTCAGGTAATGAATGAGCAGGATATGGGTCTTTACGTGACTACTGCTGATGTGGATGGATTTAGCTGGTTCTTTGGCAGTACAGCATATTATTATTTGATTGGCAAGGACGGTAAGGTGATTCGTGATTACGGGTCAAGACCTGAAATTTCCGAATATTCTCTTAAAGACGGTAATGATTTCTATAAGGCTGCCAAGCTGACGCAGGGCGGTACTCTGCGAAACACAGCATCGGAGGTTTATTGGCTTTCCAAGGATAAATCGCAAAGCGTTTTAGCAGAAGGCATAAGTGGTTGGGTAATCAAAGAGTCTGTGGGAATTTTCACAACCATGAATAACACTATCAGTGAAATGGGCTTACCTTTTGAGATTGTTGTTTACCGTGGTATCAATGGTGCAAGAGAGCGCGTTACCTCTGTTGCAAGTAATCAAGCGTTCTTCACCTTGACCCGAGGAGTGAATGGTGACTGGTACTTCTTTGATCAGACCGATACAGAGCTGATACTTTACAGTATGGATAAGGATTATAAAAACAAACAAAAGCTTAAAGCATTTTCTCTTGATGAGCTGAACTACAGTCTTACAAACTGCGGTATGGAGATTGCGGATAACTGCTTGTATTTCTATACCATAGAGGACGAGAAGGTTTGCAAGGTTATCAAGCGGTATAACTTGTATTGAAAGGTGGGAATGTAACTATGAAAAGAACAGTTGCGATTTTACTTTCTGTTATTTTAATCATTTCTGCCCTCATTTTGCCGGTTGTTGCTGCAGAAAAGAAAAATGATGAGGGCTTTGCGGGCTCCAGAAAAGTGGTTTATACGGTTGATAAATCTGATTTGGAAAACTATCTTAATGGCGGGCGAGCTTTTTTCGACCTGGTGTTGCGAAACTATGCTCCCGAGTGGTTGACATATTCCTTGAAAACCGAGGGACGAGATCTTATTATTACACTGGAATTTACATTTAGCACGCTGGAGGAATACCGTAATCGTGTAAGCGAGTTGATTTCTGAAAATCCATTGATCAGCTACAGCAAAGAAAAGTCAAAGCTTTTTCTGTTGGAGGGACATACAGCCGCCGATATGATGAATTTCGTTTATAAAGCGGTGGCAGGCTCTATGATATATGAAACTGTAACTGTGGATGATATTTTTCCTGTGACGGAAAATGTTATTACCATTAATGGTAAGAATTACAGTGGTGGAGAAAAACTCGAAATATTGCCTAAGAAAGAATCGGTTATCTTACTGAATCAGTTACATATCAAAACAGAGCATAGTGAAGATGGCTATAAACGGGAAATTCGCGCTATTCCTCAGAACGGTGAAGAAGCAGAGGATTTGCTTTCCCGCTTTAAAAAGGTGGGGGATACCGAGGAAAATGAAGGATTTGTGACAGTGAGTTTCTCTGCCTACAGTATGGTGGAGTTGAACAATCTGACTACCCGTTGCTTATATACCGCCTGCAATGTGATCGAACAAGAAAAACCTGCAAAGGGTATTCGTGTGAAGGTAAAGCAAACCGAGGTGTTTGGACTTGATACGTTGATGCCTGAATACAAGAACTTCTCTTACAGTTTTACGTATCCTTCGTATTATTCGAAGGTTAAGGGTGTAGATGAGACTGTGACTGTTGAGAATGGTACGATCTCTGCAGAGAATGTAACTTCTGTACAGTATATTTATGAGCGAGAAGTTGCATTCAACAAATTAGACATTAAAACCGATTTTTCTAATCTTTTTGGCAAGACCAAGCAGGTGATAACCTTTAGCGCACCACGTGGTCAGATTGCTTCTATGCACGAGGAAATCAAGGAGCATTTTGAGGATTACCTTTCAAGAGGAGTAGCATTGAATATATACGATGAGGGTGCAAACCGTTATTATGCTTTCACCTATTCATCATGGTTTATCAATGATGTAATCGAGTTTACTCAAGATATTTTGGGCAACAGCTATGAAATGGAGCTTTCTGACAGTTGGATACCCTATGGACCCAGTAAGCTTTATCAAAGTATTAATTACAATAGGCTGAGGGTGTTGGATACGCCACCTGCTAAGGTTACCGCTAGCACTGTTTTCCCGGCGGCTGCCAGGTTTAAGCAGACAGGGGATGCTTCTTATAATGCCGAAACCCGTACTGCAGTGTTGTCTGTCGTGGATGAGGACGGTGTGACGGTAAGCTATAATCGTTTCCATCTTATAAAATGTATAGTAATCTTCTTGGGATTGGTAATTATTTTGGTTGCAGTGATCTTGTTTAAAAAGTGGTGGAAAAAGATTAAGGGACCTAAAAATAAAAAGGAGCCCGTTCAAAGTATTCCTGCAGAGTCCCAACCGCCCGAGACGGCGGTAGCGACTCCAAAAGTGGAAGCTACTACTGTAGAGGAAGAACCACACACATTAAAGGAAAACCTCACTGTTGACGATGCCCCTGCAGAAACGGAATCAAATATATGATTTTTAAAAGGTGATGAGTGAAAACTCATCGCCTTTTAATATTTCGGTACTTAAATGCTTTGGCTTTGCCTTGCTCTTTTTATATGGCTGTGTTATACTAAATCTGTAGATACTGTTATGAAGCATGATGTGAACAATGAAAATACAATAAAATATTATTTGTTAAAAAAACACAACATTTTTAAGACCGACACCTTAAAAAACGTACTTAATAGGTGAAAGCGCTTTTAGGTAATAGGGGGAAGGTGAACAACATGGATGATTTGAAAATCATAGAGCTTTACTTTGAAAGAGACGAACAGGCAATTAAGGAGACGGATGTAAAATACGGCAAGCTGTGTCATAGTATTGCATATAACATTCTGAATAGCTTTGAGGATTCCAAGGAATGTGTAAACGATACATATAACGGTGTATGGAATGCAATTCCGCCGACAAGACCTAACAATTTTATGTGCTTTATTTGTAAGATTGCAAGAAATCTGTCGCTAAAGCGGTTGGAGTTTATAAAACGTGAAAAGCGGTCAGCAGATATACTTGTCTCTTTTGAAGAGCTTGAAGCAGTGCTGTCGGATGAGCGGTATGCACCGAACGTAGACGATGCCCGGGTAGGCGAGCTAATCAGTAAATTTTTGCGTACACAAACCTCTGACGCACGAAATGTTTTTATTCGCAAGTACTTCTTTTTTGACTCTGTAAGGGATATTGCCAAGCGCTATTCATTTACCGAGAGTAAGGTTAAGAATATGTTGTTCCACACCCGAAACAGGTTGAAGGATTATCTTATTAAGGAGGGTGTTGAAATATGAAAGTACCGAGAATTGTTACTGCTGTTGAGCACATTGATGATGAGCTTATTTTGGAAGCTGCAAAAAACAGGAAAAAGAAGCAGGTTTTAGTTAAGTGGGGCGCTTTTGCCGCCTGCTTTACCGCATTGGTTATTGCAGGGGTTCTTATTTTGCCGTCGCTAATTGGTAAGGATAAAATTGTTCCCGAAGAAACAGACGGGCGCTACAAGAATTTCGGCGTAAGTGAGTCGGATGTAGCCATTGTGTGGCCTTGGGAGTATTTAGCGGAATCGGAAAAGCCGTATGAAACCGAAATCCAAGGTATAAAATATGAGAAAACAAGCGGTCGTACAGTATCAGAAGAGTATATCGGCAGTGAAATCGGTATTTATAATATAGTCGCTTATTACGAGACAGACGAGGAGAGGCATACAGTAGAGTGTGCTGTATATTCGCTTAAAAATATCAATCAAACCGAGTTTGTTGCCGTTAAAATAGCTGATAACTATTATGTTTTTAAAAACTCCGTTTATAATCCGCCTCAAACCCTGGGTCAGATGTTTGAAAGGGTGGATTTATCACAGCTTATTAAATTAGAGCGCTTTTCCGAAAACGGTGACGGACCTGATGCAAAGCACTTTGTTTTAAATGAAGACAAATATGTGTGGGAGGTTCTATTAGAGTGTCGGGAAGCCGAATTTATTGACCAAGATGAAGAGTATTGGCATATATATGACAGAGATTTTATCTCATTTAGCATTTCTTGTGAAGCATTAGGTATTTATAAGCACGATTTTTCCGTCACAAAGGACGGCTATTTATCAACAAATGCCTTTGATTGGGGATATTTATACTACATTGGTGAAGAAGCTGCCGAAAGAATCATAAAATATGCAATGGAAAACTCCAAGGCTACAGAATACGAACCATACAGTAATACTAAATTCATTTACGGTAAGGTTGTTGAGATTGCGGATGAATACATTTTAGTTGATGATTCATCGCTGTGTAAGAATGAGGCGGACGGTATAGTTTATAAAATTTTGCTTAACGATATAAGAATTTCCCGTTATATAGACAGGAAGATTATAAGTGTTGGTGATACTGTGCAGGTTTCCTACGAGGGTGAAATTGATGAGCAGAATTCTAATACTGTCAGCAGTGCTTTCTCAATTTCCGATGTTCACATATTCTATGAGCAAGAAAGCGAAGAGCAAAATTATGATAGAGGAAGCAGCAGTACTGCTAGCAAAGAGGTTGCTTCGGTTATAAAGGGAGAGACTCAAAGATGAAAAAGATACGTTTTTATGTATCGGTTGAGTGTGATTTGCCGTATTCGGACAAGACTAAAATTTATGATGATGCGGGAGTTCTGCTTTTGCCGGACTCCTATAGCGATGAGGGTGTTCCGACACGATTGATTGTAAACTGTCACGGTGCAGGCGGAACGGTTACAACCGATGATTCGCAAATTGAGCGCCAGACCCTTTCAAAGTATCTGTTGGCAAACGGATATGCCATTATGGATGTTAACGGTTTGCCCGACGAATTTGCCAGTGAATACGGAATAGACCTTAAAAATAATATCGGATCTCCGATTGCCGTACAAAGCTATATTAAGGCTTACCATTATTGTATTGACAATTTTAACCTATACAAGGATGTATTTGTTCATGGCGGCTCTATGGGAGGCATAAGCAGTACCAATTTGGTTTTGAGCGGTCAAATACCGGTGTTGGCGCAATCGGGCTTTTGTCCTGTGCTTGATACATACAATGAAATATTTTTGCACCCATGGTCGGACGGACTGCCCAAAACAGCTCTTTCGGTTATTTATTCCTTTGAAAAGAATTCGGACGGAGAATATATTTACGATGAAAGCAAGCTTTTGGGCTATAATCCGATAAACAGCCCCAAAACACATCCGTGCCCATTGTTTTTTTGCCACTGCATAAACGATCCTGTAGTCAGCTTTGATGTTACAAGAAAATATATTGAACGGGCAAAAGCACAGGGAGTTAAAGCAGAATTAATGGTTTTGCCTGACGGAAAGCACGAGCCGCAGGATTACGGTGCGTTTATTGAAAATCCTTCCGGAAATAGGAGCTTTAACGGAGAAGAGTTGCAAATTAGAGGGGCAGTTGAAGCGGCGTTTTTGTGGATAAACGGCTATAGACAAGTTTAATATCGTTTTCAAAAAAGAAAAGACTTGAAATTCTATGCTTTAAATTTTATAATAAAATGGGTAAAAAATTAGAGCGTAGGAGAGGATTATATGTTTTGTTCTTCTTGCGGTAAACAGACCGATGGCAGGCCCGCATTTTGTCCCCACTGCGGAGAGAGAATTATCTATAATGAGCCAAGGCCCGAGCCACCACCGCAGACAACAGCGTCAAACCCTGTAGTTACGGTCAGAGAAAGCTATCGGCGTTTAGCAAAATCACCGATTATTTTAACAGCAATGCTTCTGTATGCCGTAACTGCAATACTAGGTGCCTTTCATTATATTGACAGTATTTCCGCTTTGTTTGAGATTAACTTTCCGGAACAGTTAGATGTTTCCCCGTTATACTTTTTGGTTTTATTATTGACGCCACTATTACTTACTATTGAGCGGATCTTGCCGTTTATTATGCTTTATGGCTTCTGGCGTGTGTTTGAAAATGCGTCAAGCCCAAAACCAAGTATTTCTACACGTGGACTTGGGAAAATTAAATTCACTATTATTGCAAGGTTCATAACACAAATTTTAAGCTTGTTTTTACTTTTATTTGCGGTTTTTTATTCTCTGTATATATTTTCAAAATTCAGAACAGTTGACCGTTCTGATGCAGACGAACTGGTTTCGGGAATAATACTCCTCGGTTTTATAGTACTTATCCTTTTTGCTTTGGGCGCTATCATTTTTTACAGTGGCAGTGCCGCAATAGACAGAATTCGTTTCGCTTTTGAAAGCAACTGCATTTGCCAAAAACTCCCCACCGCGCTAATGGTACTCTGCTTTATCGGCTTTATCGCTGCCGTGTTTGTTTTGTTTGTTGCTAACGGCGACGTTGACTTTTCAAGCGAATTTCTCCGAAGCTTTAGTGAGGCTTTAAGTGAAAGCACAACCTCTATGACAAATTTTTCTTGT
>JAZQKT010000121.1:0-2793 GCA_045542295.1 Acutalibacteraceae bacterium | reverse complement strand
CTCCCTTATAAAAACAAAATCGTATTTACCCACAAGCCTTACGATGATATTAACGCTTCTTATTACATACAAGGCTTTGAAAACGATGGAGCTGTTGGAGATATTCTTCAGTGGGACAAAAAACTCGGAAGAAAAATTTATGATAGATTTGATTTTGTAAATTGGTTTCGGACTAACTCAACTACCCAGAACACAACAAGAACAAAATAAAGTAACAAAAGCGAGGTGAAATTCACCTCGCTTTTTATATGTATAAGTCAAAATATGCCGCTTTTAGTCGAAATTTTCTTTAAAAACTGATAAAACTGTAATTTTCTAAAAACCGTTATTCTTTATTACCTCGCTGTACCAATAAGCACTATCCTTCCAGCGTCGCTCCTTAGTTTCAAAATCCACATTTATCAAGCCAAAACGGTAACTATAGCCCGCGGTCCATTCGTAATTATCCAAAAGCGACCATAGGTAATAGCCGCGCACATCAATTCCCTCGTCGATAGCCTTATGCAAACCTTTAAGCATTTCGGAAACATAGGTAATACGATCGGTATCGTGTATTTTTCCATCCTCACAAATTTGCTCGCCGCAATTATATGTGCCATTTTCGGTAATATATATCGGAATATCCTTGTTATAGCAGTTTCTAAATTCGTGCAACGCATCATATATGGCGCCACCATAGCATTCAAGACCGTTATTCAAGAAGTTTCCGCCGTTTTTATAATCACATACTGCTTGGGAATCCGAACTGTCTATGACGCGGTTATAGCAGTTTAAGCCATAAAAATCGAGGGGTTGACAGATAAGGCTCATATCACCCTCTTTTATACCGCACTCACAGTTATTTTCTTTCATAAACCGCAGCATATAGTCAGTATAGCTTCCGTTGAATATTGGGTTTAAGAATGCACGATAGCCAAGCTCGTTGCCACGCTCTGCAAGCTCGCAATCCTCTTTATTGTCCGGGCGCGCTGGATAATGCAGCCACATATCAACAACGATGCCGATTTTAGCATTTTTTAAATTTAATGCTCGAAAACGCTTGACGGCCTCTCCGTGAGCCATAAGAATATTATGACACGCTATGCGTCCGTATACCTCACGATTGAGCCCCGGAGCAAATCCGCCTGTATATCCCACATAGGTTGCTACCGGTTCGTTAAGTGTTGTCCATAAGGGTATATCATCGCCAAACTCGCGGAACAGAAATTCCGCATAATCGGCAAACCAGTCCACACTCTCGCGACTGAGCCAGCCTCCCTTGTTATGCAACTCATACGGCAGGTCCCAATGATAAAGCGTAGCGTTAGGAATTATGCCGTTGGCCTTAAGCTCTGCCACCAGTTCCTTATAAAACGCTAAGCCCTTTGGGTTTACCTCGCCCGTGCCTTGGGGAAACAGGCGCGACCAAGAAAAGGAAAACCTATATGATTTGACACCCATTTTTTTCATATGTGCAATATCTTCTCTAAAGCGATGGTAATGATCACAGGCTGTTTCAGGGGTATCACCGTTCACAATTTTGCCCGGAATACGAGAAAAAACATCCCAAATATTAAGACCTTTGCCGTCTTCTTGTGCCGCTCCCTCTATCTGAGCCGCGGCTGTGGCTACTCCCCAAATAAAATCCTTTGGAAACCTTATCATTTGATTTCTCTCCAATTCTTATTGTCTTTTTATAATATCACACACGGCACCCCTGCCGTTATTATTACAATTTTTTGATATTCATATAGGTTTATGGTATTAAACCAAAATAACCGCCCGACGCCAAAGAACAGCCTTTCTGCCGTTTTCAAGCCGATGAGCATCTGCGACCAATAATTATGAGTACTACGTTTAGATATATTACAAATTATTAGCCTCCTTGGCGGATAAATATTTAGTCTTCCTACCACCAAATTTTTAATAAAAATATATCATATTACCTGTAAAATGTCAACGCGAGCCGTCTTGATGGGCACATGTTCACTGATAGCTGAAGCCGCACTTGTAAACAAAACCGCACAGGCAATTCTGCTCATTCGACACTATGATATGTGGCGCTACTCCTCGTCTTGTTTGTGAGGTGTTTCCGATTGCTTTAGGTTTAATTAAATTGCATTAAAAAACACCGAGCAAAAAGGGCGTACTCTAAGCAATATAACTCGCCTTTGGCGAATAAAGCTGGCCAAGTGTCCTTAAGGACACTTGGCCAAAGCTCGTTGTTATTAAAATGTAGATTAGCCGAGGGCCACCATGCTGAAAACGAGAGCGAAGAGCGCAACGGTTTCGCAAAGTCCTACAACGGTAATGTACTGCGAAAAGCCCTTACCGGTTTCGGCAAGTGCATCTGCGCCTGCGGCGCCTGCTTTACCTTGAACTACTGCCGAAAGTGCCATAGCGACGCCCGAGGCGATGCCAAGTCCGAAAAGAAACTCTGGAGCAACATCGGCGGCACCCTTCATCTGCTGCATAAGAAGAAAGCCGTAAATGGTCTGTGTAAGGGGTGCACCTGCAAATACTGTAAGGATAAAGGGAGCGGCCTTATTGCTCAAATAACATTTTTTCCAAGCACCGATTGCGGCCTGACCTGCATATCCTATTCCAATTGCAGAGCCGATTGCGGCAATACCCATTGCCAATGCTGTTCCTAATAATCCTAAATTCATAATGATTCTCCTTTATTATTTTTGTTTTATAAACTATTCTTCAAATGGCTTAAACTTATGTCCACTCCACGACATATCAAGATGCGAGGAAAATTCAAGGGTATTAAGCCTTATTCCGTGAACGATTACCGACAGGACATTAAGT
>JAZQKT010000120.1:0-13906 GCA_045542295.1 Acutalibacteraceae bacterium | reverse complement strand
AAATCGAGGATGTTTTAGTAGATATGATTATATCCGACAAAAACGGCGAAATTACCCTTTTAGGTATTGATTACAAAGATAAAATTACTTTAACAAAAAATAAATAAAACCCTTAAAAAACTATTGACTTTAGACCGAAGTTGTGATAACATAATATTCGGTCTTAAATGCGGGTGTAGTTCAATGGCTAGAATCCCAGCCTTCCAAGCTGGTCGTGTGGGTTCGATTCCCATCACCCGCTCCAAAAGCGGCAAAACAAGTTTTGCCTAAGATAAGAGATAATAGATAATAGTGAATAGATAAAAGATAGCACTGCTTTAGTGCCGCTTTTGTACTATTATCTATTATCTCTTATTTATTATCTATTATCTAAAAGGAGTTTTGATTATGGCACGAGATAGTATTTTATTAGATAAGTCTTTAAAATTTGCTGCACGCATTGTAAAACTCCATAAATTTTTAATTAAAGAAAAACACGAAACAATAATTTCAAAACAAATAATCCGTTCCGCTACATCTATCGGCGCTAATGCGAACGAAGCAATTTACGGTCAAAGCAAAGCGGATTTTCTCGCTAAATTACATATATCCTTAAAAGAAACCGCCGAAACGGAATATTGGCTGAGACTTCTTGTTTTATCTGACTATATAACCGAAAATGAAGGCAAATCTCTTTTAGACGATTGCCTTGAAATAAAAAGAATACTTATAGCAACCCTCAACACCGCAAAACAAAATAATGAGTAATAATTGTCATTGCGAGGAACGAAGTAACGAAGCAATCCGTAATTCCCTAAAAGAACGGATTGCCACGCTACCGCTCGCAATGACTTTTTTATATGCTGATTCAAACTGGGCAAAACCGATTATTGCTTTTTGGTTTATAAAATGGTAAAATACGCTTGAAGATTTTTGTTTAAAACCGAAATTCACTTGTTTTACACATTCGGATGAATTTCTTGGGATATTTAAGAAGGAGGAATAGTATGCTTGGAGAGATTTTGTCCGGACTTGTGGGTGCTATACTCGGCTCGGGAATAAGCTTTCTGACACTTAAGTATAATTACCGTGATTTATATGCACGAAACATTTCTAAAAACCGTATGGATTGGATAAACAACTTCAGAGACGAATTAGCAATAATTATAGCGGCATTAGAATGTAAGAAAGACCATGAAACGATTTATAATGCGTGTAAAGCAAGGGCAAAAATACAAACTCGCCTTAATTTAGATATATCAAAGGAAGGCAATGAATATAATCAAGCTATGTCAGACCTTTTGTGTTCAATAAATTTTTACGAAAGCTATGATTCTGTTACCAAAGATAAGTTAGTAAAAAAACTTGTTTCACTTACAAGAAAAATACTGGAGCCTGAATGGCAAAGGGTTAAACAAGAAGCGAAAGGACGATAAAAATGGGATTGTGTGAAATTTCTGTAATAACTATAGGTGTTATATTTGTGACATTTATTATTTCATATACGGTTTTTCGGATAAAAAAGCTTACTGTTTGTGCTAAATATAGGGAGCATATTGCAAAATTGGAAGATGCCAAATTATATACCAAACGGTGTATTTGCTGCCCCCATAAAAAATGTGAGGAAAAACCGTGTCGCAAATAATTAGAATTGAAAACATTAATATGCCCGAGTTGTCGGTTTATACTGCTCTTACCGAGGCGCAGCTTAAAACCGATAAGGACATTTTTATTGCGGAAAGTGTAAAGGTAATTGAGGTTGCTTTGGATAAGGGTATAAAGCCCGTCAGCTTTCTTATGGAGGAACGGCAGATTGACGGTATCGGCAAGGAAATCATTAAACGCTGTCCCGATGTGCCTGTTTACACCGCTTCACGAAAGCTTTTGAGTGCCATTACCGGCTTTGAGCTTACAAGAGGTCTTCTCTGCGCTATGAAGCGCCCTCCCCAAACGCCGCTGTCCCAAATTCTCAAAACAGCAAAAACCGTTGCGGTTCTAGAAAGGCTGAGCGATTCTGCAAATGTGGGCGCAATATTCCGCAGTGCGGCGGCGCTTGGTATTGATGCCGTTTTGCTCTTTCATAACTGCAGTGAACCGCTCAACCGCCGAACCGTAAGGGTTAGTATGGGCAGTGTTTTTCTTGTTCCTTGGGCATTTTTTGATAAAAAGCAGTTCAGAACCCCGGGGACTGCGGTGGAATATCTAAAGGCAAACGGCTTTACCACCGCCGCACTGGCACTTAAGGACAAAAGCATAAATATCAATAGCCCCGTTTTAAAAGGTTGTGATAAGCTGGCGCTCTTTTTCGGTGCAGAGGGTGACGGATTAAGCGACGAAACCGTACAAAGCTGTGATTATACCGTTAAAATACCTATGTATCACAATGTTGACTCCCTTAACGTTGCCGCCGCCGCTGCAGTAAGCTTTTGGGAAATCAAAAAATAATAATATATAATATATGTTTAAGCATTTTCAGCAGAAGATAAATTCTTCTGCTTTTTTTATTAAAAAAATGAAAAATTTTAAAAATTAGGGCTTGACTATTGCCTTTTTTTAGTATATAATGGGTTATTACTAATGATGATGGGATATTATGCGCCTATTATAATTTTGCCCCTTTTTTGGCAGTTATTTAATATGCACAATATATGGTCATCAAAGGGCTAATTAATGCACTAAATGTGCTCATTGCAACGGGTTTGACCCTGTTGCACAAATTCTGTGGAGGAGTGATTTTTAACCTATGAAGTCAACTTCAATGGTAAAGCCTGTTAAATTAGGCGGCAACGATCGTATGACCTTTTCAAAAATCAACGAGGTCATTGATATGCCAAATCTCATTGAGATTCAAAAAGACTCTTACAAATGGTTTGTTGAGGAAGGATTGAAGGAAGTTTTCCGCGACATGTCTGCTATAACTGACTATAGCGGCAAGCTGCAGTTAAGCTTTATTGACTATCGCCTTGAAGACACACCGAAGTATGATGTTACCGAATGTAAGGCACGCGATACAACATACGCCGCACCCTTAAGAGTAACAGCACGTCTTGTAAATGAGGAAACAGGCGAAATTAAGGAAAGCGAAGTCTCAATGGGTGATTTCCCGCTGATGACCGAATCGGGCACCTTTGTAATTAACGGTGCAGAGCGTGCAATTGTTTCACAGCTTGTTCGTTCACCCGGTGTTTATTTTGCTGAAAAGATAGATGAGAAGACCGGTAAAAGGCTCTTTTCCTCCACCATCATTCCCAACCGCGGTGCTTGGCTTGAATACGAAACATCCATTTCCGATGTTCTTTATGTTCGTATTGATAAAAACCGTAAGTTGCCTATCACCACCTTTGTGCGTGCATTAGGTCTTGGCACAAATGACCAGATTCGTGAGGTTTTCGGTGAGGACGAGCGTTTAGCCGCAACACTTGATATTGACGATACAAAATCTGTTGAGGAAGCTCTTGTTGAGGTTTATAAAAAGCTTCGCCCGAGTGAGCCTGTTACAATTGAGGGCGCCCAGGTTTATTTGGAGCAGCTCTTCTTTGACGCTCATCGTTATGACATTTCCCGCGTAGGACGCTACAAGTATAATAAAAAGCTGGGCCTTGCCGCACGTATTAAGGGTGCTGTGCTTTCACGCCCGGTTGTTGACCCCTTAACAGGTGAAATTTTGGCAGAGGCTGATACCACCGTTTCAAAAGAATTGGCTACCGAGCTTGAAAGAAAAGGTGTTTCTGCCGCATATATAAGTGTTTCCGATTTTGAGGGTAATATCAGCGAAGTTAAGATTCTTTCAAACGGAATGGTTGACCTTTGCGATTTTGTCGACTTTACAGCCGAAGAGCTCGCAGAGCTTGACCGTCTGGGTATTAATGAAAAGGTTTCTTTCCCTGCTCTTAAAGAAATTTTAGAGAATAACGAAACCAAGGAAGACATTCGCAACGCTATTTTAGAGCATGCTGATGACCTTATCCCCAAAAGCATCACAGTTGATGATATTTTCGCAACCGTAAGCTACTTCTTGGGTCTGCCACACAACGTTGGCGGTGTGGACGATATTGACCACTTGGGCAACCGTCGTATCCGCTCTGTTGGTGAGCTTTTGCAGAACCAATTCCGCATCGGTATTTCCCGAATGGAAAGAGTGGTTCGCGAAAAGATGACAATGCAGTCACAGGACCCTGACAGTATTACTCCTCAATCACTTATCAATATTCGTCCCGTTGTGGCAGCTATTAAAGAATTTTTCGGTTCTTCACCGCTTTCACAGTTTATGGATCAGACAAACCCCCTTTCCGAGCTTACTCATAAGCGTCGTTTGTCTGCCCTTGGCCCCGGCGGTCTTTCACGTGATCGTGCATCCTTTGAGGTTCGTGACGTTCACTACACCCATTACGGACGTATGTGCCCGATCGAGACTCCTGAAGGTCCTAACATCGGTCTTATCTCTTATTTGGCAACCTTTGCAAAGATTAACAAGTACGGTTTCATTGAAACTCCTTTCCGCAAGGTTGAAAACGGCAAGGTGCTTGACGAAGTTCTTTATATGACCGCTGATGAAGAAGACGATTATATTGTAGCTCAGGCTAACGAGCCTTTAGACGAAAACGGTTTCTTTATCAATAAGAAGGTAAATACCCGCTACCGTGAAGGCTTCCAAGAGGTTGAAGCAAACCGTGCCGAGTTTATGGACGTTTCACCTAAGATGGTAGTATCTGTTGCTACTGCTATGATTCCCTTCCTTGAGAATGACGATACCAACCGTGCGCTCATGGGTTCAAACATGCAGAAACAGGCTGTGCCGCTTCTTAAGCCCGAAAACCCGATTGTTGCAACCGGTATGGAATACAAGGCCGCTATTGACTCGGGTGTTGTTGTGCTTGCAAAGCGTGACGGTGAGGTTACCTTTGTTTCGGCTGACAGTATTCGTGTTCGTGCAACAAACGGTGAGATTGATGAATATAAGCTTATCAAGTTCTTGCGTTCTAACCACGGCACCTGTATCAACCAGAAGCCCATTGTAGCTGTTGGTCAAAAAATCAGCGAGGGCGAGGTTATTGCTGACGGTCCCGCTACCTCGGGCGGTGAAATTTCGCTTGGACGTAACGCACTTATCGGCTTTATGACCTGGGAAGGCTACAATTACGAGGACGCTGTTCTTATTAACGAGCGCCTTGTTCGTGATGATGTTTACACATCTATTCATATCGAAGAATATGAAATTGAAGCAAGAGATACCAAGCTGGGCCCCGAAGAAATCACCCGTGATATACCAAACGTTGGTGACGATGCTCTTAAGGACCTTGACGAGCGCGGTATTATCCGCATAGGCGCAGAGGTTACCGCAGGTGACATTCTTGTAGGTAAGGTAACACCCAAGGGTGAAACCGAGCTTACTGCCGAGGAAAGACTTTTGCGTGCTATCTTCGGTGAAAAGGCACGTGAGGTTAGAGATACCTCTTTGCGTGTTCCCCACGGTGAATACGGCACTATTGTTGACGTTAAGGTATTTACAAGAGAAAACTCTTCCGAGCTTTCTCCCGGTGTTAACGTTGTTGTTCGTTGCTATATTGCACAGAAGCGTAAGATTTCTGTTGGTGATAAGATGGCGGGACGTCACGGTAACAAGGGTGTTGTATCACGTATACTACCCAGTGAGGATATGCCTTTCTTACCCGACGGTACTCCCCTTGATATAGTTCTTAACCCATTGCGCGTTCCTTCACCTATGAATATCGGTCAGGTGCTTGAGGTTCACCTCGGCTACGCCGCAAAAGCGCTTGGCTGGAATATATGCACACCTGTATTTGACGGTGCTCACGAAGAGGATATCCGCGAATGCTTCCGCATGGCTGATGAAGCCACCAAGGCTGAAAATTATGCAGATAAGGATACCTACAAGCTTGACTTCTCAAAAATTCCTCTTAGAGAGGATGCAAAAACTCAACTGTTTGACGGACGTACAGGTGAGCCGTTTGACAACCCGGTTACAGTTGGTTATATGTATTATCTTAAGCTCCACCACTTGGTTGACGATAAGATTCACGCTCGTTCAACCGGTCCTTACTCTCTTGTAACACAACAGCCCCTCGGCGGTAAAGCCCAGTTCGGCGGTCAGCGTTTCGGTGAGATGGAAGTTTGGGCACTTGAAGCTTACGGTGCGGCTTATACCTTACAGGAAATCCTTACAGTTAAGTCTGACGATGTTGTGGGCCGTGTTAAAACCTACGAATCCATTGTTAAGGGTCAGAATATCCCCAAAGCAGGCGTTCCCGAATCATTTAAGGTTCTTATCAAGGAATTGCAGTCCTTGGGTCTTGATGTTAAGGTTCTTGATAAATACAATGATGAGATTGACCTTAAGCAATCCTTTGAAGATGATGATGACATCGGTCTCGGAATGCCGGCTATTCCTGAAAATGAGGATATGGCATTTGACAGCGATGTTGTGGCTGACGATCTTACAGGCTTTGGGCTTGAGGATGAAAACGGCGATGCAATTACAGACGAAACAGACGACGACAGCTATATTGCTGACGATGACGAAATCTAACGGAGGGCAATTAAATTATGGCAGAAATCGAATTTGAATCCATTAAAATAGGACTTGCGTCTCCCGAACAGATTAGAAGCTGGTCACACGGCGAAGTAACAAAGCCGGAAACTATTAACTACAGAACCCTAAAGCCGGAGCAAGGCGGTCTTTTCTGCGAACGCATTTTCGGACCACAAAAGGACTGGGAATGTCATTGTGGTAAGTATAAAAGAATCCGCTATAAGGGCAAGGTCTGCGAGCGTTGCGGTGTTGAAGTAACACGTGCAAAGGTACGCCGTGAGCGTATGGGTACAATTGAGCTTGCAGCTCCTGTTTCCCACATTTGGTATTTCAAGACTATCCCCTCACGTATGGGCTTGGTTCTTGATGTTACCCCCAAGGCTTTAGAGCAGGTACTTTATTTCTCACAATACATCGTAACCGATCCCGGTACCACTCCTTTGGAGAAAAAACAGCTCCTTAACGAAAAGCAGTACCGTGATATGCGTGAAAAGTATGAAAATGACTTTGAAGCAGGTATGGGTGCAGAGGCTATAAAGAAGCTTTTAGAAGAAATTGATCTTGAAGCAACCTGTAATGACCTGCGTGCCGAGCTTGAGGACGCTTCGGGTCAAAAGAGAGTACGAATTTTAAAGAGACTTGAGGTTCTTGAGGCCTTCAGACAGTCGGGCAACCGTCCCGAATGGATGATTCTTGACGTTATTCCGGTAATTCCTCCGGATCTTCGTCCTATGGTTCAGCTTGACGGTGGACGTTTTGCTACAAGTGACCTTAATGACCTTTACAGACGTGTTATTAACCGTAATAACCGCCTTAAGAGACTTTTAGAGCTAAAGGCTCCTGACATTATTGTTCGCAACGAAAAGCGTATGCTTCAAGAGGCTGTTGATGCTCTTATTGATAACGGCCGTCGTGGCAAGCCTGTCACCGGTCCTAATAACAGAGCACTCAAATCCCTTTCAGATATGCTTAAGGGTAAGCAGGGTCGTTTCCGTCAGAACCTTCTCGGTAAACGTGTTGACTATTCCGGTCGTTCGGTTATCGTTGTAGGACCCGAGCTTAAGATGTATCAGTGCGGTATTCCTAAAGAGATGGCACTTGAGCTCTTTAAGCCATTTGTAATGAAGCGCCTTGTTGAAACAAAGGCTGTTGTTAACATCAAGTCAGCGCGTAAAATGGTAGAACGTGCCTCCACCGAAATTTGGGACGCACTTGAAACCGTTATTAAGGAGCATCCCGTTCTCCTTAACCGTGCTCCTACACTTCACCGCTTGGGTATCCAAGCCTTTGAGCCGGTTTTGGTTGAGGGTAAGGCACTTAAGCTTCATCCGCTTGTATGTACCGCCTACAATGCCGACTTTGACGGTGACCAGATGGCTGTTCACGTACCACTTTCCGCAGAAGCACAGGCAGAAGCAAGATTCCTTATGCTTGCAGCTAACAACCTGCTCAAGCCTTCTGACGGTAAGCCGGTTGCTGTTCCTACACAGGACATGGTTCTCGGTTCTTATTACCTCACCCTTGTTAAGGCCGACGAAATCGGTGCAAACAAGGTATTCAGAGATACAAACGAAGCTATAATGGCTTATAATGACGGTGTTATCGGTCTTCACGCACCTATCCGCGTTCGTATGACCAATGAGAACGGTGAAAGCCGCCTTGTTTGGTGTACGGTTGGATTCATTATATTTAATGAATCTATTCCACAGGATTTGGGCTTTGTAAACCGTAATGACCCCGAAGAAGCCTTCAATCTTGAATGGAATTTCAAGCTTCGTGATCCCGAAAAGAAGCTTGTTGAAAGCAATGACGATATAATTCAAAACAAGGTTGGCAAAAAGCAGCTTGGTAAAATTATTGACCGTTGCATCACAAAGCACGGCACAAGCGAATCTGCAATAGTGCTTGATAATATCAAGGCTACAGGCTTTAAGTTCTCAACTAAAGGTGCTGTTACTGTTGCCGTTATTGATGCTGTTATTCCTCCGGCAAAGAAAGAAATTCTTGCCGATGCTGAAAAGCATATAGATATGGTAACCCGTGACTACCGCCGCGGTCTTATCAACAACGATGAGCGCAGCCGCCATATAATTGAGATTTGGAACAAAGCTACAGAGGATGTTGCCGATGCACTTAAGGGCAACCTTGATGAATTTAACCCAATCTTTATGATGGCTGACTCTGGCGCCCGTGGTTCTATGAGTCAGATAAGACAGCTTGCAGGTATGCGTGGACTTATCGCAAACACCGCAGGTAAGGTTATTGAGGTTCCGATTCGTGCTAACTACCGTGAGGGTCTTAACGTACTCGAATACTTCATTTCTTCACGTGGTGCTCGTAAGGGTCTTGCCGATACCGCACTTCGTACTGCTGACTCGGGTTATCTTACCCGCCGTCTTGTTGACGTAGCACAGGATGTTATCGTTCGTGAGGACGATTGCGGCACCGAGGAAGGCTTAACCGTATTTGATATTAAAGACGGTAACCACATTCTTGAACCGCTTGTTGAGCGTCTTGAAGGCAGATATTTACTCCACGATGCTGTTCATCCCGAAACCGGTGAGGTTATCTGGAGCAAGGAAGATATGATTACGGGCGACGCCGCACAGATGATCGTTGATGCAGGCATTGAAAGAATTGAAATTCGCTCTGTTCTTACCTGCCACAGCCATCACGGCGTATGTAAAAAGTGTTACGGACGTAACCTTGCAACCGCCAAGCCTGTTACCACAGGTGAAGCTGTCGGTATTGTTGCTGCACAGTCTATCGGTGAGCCGGGTACACAGCTTACAATGCGTACCTTCCATACCGGTGGTATCGCATCTACAGAGGATATTACACAGGGTCTTCCCCGTGTTGAAGAGCTGTTCGAAGCAAGACGTCCCAAGCGTTGCGGTCTTATCGCCAAGATTGACGGTGTGGCTCGCATTGCAGAGGAAAAGAAGAGCAATGTTGTAATTATTACTAATGATGAGCTTAAAACCGAAGAAAAGGTTACCATTCCTTACGGTATCCGTCCTTTGGTGGCTGACGGTGACTATGTAAAAGCCGGCGATATGCTTATCCCCGGTGCAAAGTATCCGCAGGATATTTTGGAGGCACAGGGCCCCGAAGCTGTTCAGCAGTATATTATAGCAGAAATTCAAAATGCTTACCGTACACAGGGTGTTGACATCAACGATAAGCACATTGAGGTTATTGTACGTCAAATGATGCGTAAGCTTCGCATTATCGACCCCGGTTCAACCGATCTCTTGCAGAACGTAAGCTATGAATATAAGGAAATTGCTGATGCTAATGCAGCAGTTCAGGCAAGAATTGATGCCGGTGAAGAAGGTCTTACAAAGGCTTCATATCAGGCAACACTTCTTGGTATCACCAAGGCTTCCTTGGCTACAGAATCCTTCCTTTCAGCTGCATCCTTCCAAGAGACCACACGTGTTCTTACCGAAGCCGCTATCAAGGGCAAGGTTGACCCGCTCTTTGGTCTTAAGGAAAATGTTATTATCGGTAAGCTGGTACCTGCAGGTACAGGTATGAGGTGTGAGGAAATCAACCCCACCGCTTATGATGAAATTCCCGAAACTTCCGATGATGCAGAGAACGTTGAGCTCCCTGCCGAAACCGAAGAAAGCGTTGTTGCTGAATAATTGACAACAAAAATTTACTCCCGAGTGTTTTAAACACTCGGGAGTTTTTTTGAATTCTATTTTTATTACATAAGGTTATATTTGCCCTTAAAGAAGACATTAATTATCTTCTGTTTTGATTGTCAAGTAATTTCTTAAGCTGAGCATTTTGTTGCTCGGTAGCTTTTAATTGCGCTTCAGCAATGCGAGATTGTGTTTGTGCCTGTTGTGTTTGTGCGGCAGCCTCACGCTCCATTTTTTGATTATGCAACATATTATCGTATGCCTGTTGTTCTGCAATCTGGGTTCTGCGAGCTTCTTCAGCTAATTGTTGAGCCTTAAATTCTTCGTCGCGCTTTTCGGCGATAGCCAAATTCAACGCCTCTTTAAAGGTTTCTGCTCTTCCGGATTTCAATATATCGCCTATACGCCGAGCAAGTACAATATGTTCTTCGCTAAGAAGAGTTACTTCTGATAACATATTTTGAACTTGTTCGCTTTCTTCAACAAGTTTATTGTGTGCATTAACATAGGCGTCACAGCACTCGTCAAATTTATGATCGAACAGTTGATATTTTGTGTAATAGTCGCTCAACTCCGCTTGAAAATTAAGTGTATCTTGAGTGTGAGAATTCTTTATAATTTCCTCATAATCACTTCTTCGTTTTGCTATTACATCATATTCTTTTTTGTCGTCCGAATATTTACGATATGCTACTATAAACCAAATCGCAAAAATTATCATGGCAAAGAACGCATAACCAATAACGCCAAACCACATAGCGGTCTTAGATATAAACCAGACTACTAATGCGGCTAAAAATCCAAGTAAACCTATTTTAATTCCTTTAGCATAACTTGAGTTAAAGGGTTCTACTTCTGCTTGTAGTGTTTCGAAAATCGGCATACTTGCAGGCAATTCGGGACGATATTCGTAATATATCTCTCTTGTTTCTTTATCGTTCTTTTCTTTTAGTTCATCAATTTCATCTCCGATATCGCAAAACCGAGTTACAAGCGCACTAATTCTATCTAACTCTGTGATAACATCTTTTATATTTGTACTCATATATATTCACCCCTTAACTTACAATTTCAAGGAATTCATCCTTGCCAATCAGCCAAATGATTTCACACATAATAAAACGCACGTCTTCTTTGCCGATATAATCTTTTTGAAGCAGTTCTTCAAAATTAATGCCCTTTTCTTCGGCAAAGGCTTGGTACTCTTCATCAGAATATCCGCTTCTGCTGTTATCATAAATCCATTCTGCTGAATTAAAGGGATCAACAGCACCAAACAAAATAAACAACATTTCGTAACATAGATTTTTGGGTGATAAGGAACGCTTTAATTTTTGAAAATAAGCAATAAAGGGATGCGCGTTTTCGTTTAATAAGCTTTCTTTGCCTGCATAGCTTTGATTTGAATTTACAACGGAATCTGCAAAGACAAAAGCCAAGCGATATAAATCTTCATCCTCTAAAAGCTTTTTATTTGCGATTATACTTTTAAGATAATGATATGTGTAGTCGGTTAATTCTACTGTTGTTTTTGTCTCGCAAAGAGCTTTTCTTCCGGCATCAGACAAAAACCATTCTTTTGTGGTCCCGTATTTTACAGATGGGACCGCCGGCGTTTGTGCAAATGCAGATTTAATATTATCTATAAACCCCATAATTTTACCTCCTTGAAAAGCAGCCGACGGAGCTATGTGTTCCATCGGCCGAATGATTTTTATCTCATTTGAATTTCATTACCGAAGTAACCTTTTACCAAGGACTCGGGAGAACGGTTATATTTAATATTTACGTCGTTATCTGCAATCTTTGAACTTGCGGTCTGTCCTGCAACGCTAACTTCAGTTTTGGTGGGATGTACTTCACCAACATTGCAAGAACCACTATCATATGCATTTCTTACATCAGCCTCAAATTGTAATAACATTGCTCCTGACTGAACATAAGGAACCTTAACAGCGGTCTTGTTACATTCCATTGTGACGAAGTCATGTCTAAAGGTTTTTTCTGTGCCGCACTCTTGACATTTACATGTAATTTCAAGAGTAACACGTTCTTTACCAATAGCAGAAATTGTAGACTCAACAGGAATATCGTTCTTCTTAATTGTCTTATCTTCCTTAGTAATAGTGAAGGTCTTGTTAACAACTTTAATCTGTACATTTTCATCAAAAGCTATTCTCTTCTTACAATTGGTGCATTCAAGGTCTGCAAACTTCTCTGCTGCCTTTTTAAGTACTACCAAAAGGAATCCACAAGCAACCGCACCAAAACCGGGGATGATACCAATAATCATCATTACGTCCGATATTGCTTGGATAAGACCGCCCAAAATTGCAAACAGCAAGAACAGTCCAACAAACAAATAAAGAAGCGGGAATATTTCTTTTTTGCGTGCCTTAACTTCTTCAGAATCGTTTACTGGGTCTTTCCAAATATGAATAAGGTTTTTAGGAAAGCCATTGAGGGATTTCGGAATGTCTTTAATAGGTTGAATAAAATCGAATTTTTCTTTAGCCATAATTATTAGCTCCTTTAAATTTATTTTTTCCTTAAGTATATTGTCAGTGAATTCTAATTCACGGATGACCTCTATTCCGTTGCATATGTATTTCTCCTCAATTAATAGGTTTTTGTTTTTCCGTTTGTGTGCGTAATGCCGGTTATATCAATTTTGACATCTAAATCGTCAAAATCAGTTTTGTATAAAGCAAGCGCAGTATCATATGAATACACCGTTAACTCCCATGTAAATTTACTGCTTTTCTTTGAACGCACAACAGCCGAAGAATAGCTGTAAAAACTTATCGTGGTATCAACCAATACTTCGTTATCTTTTTCAATTATTATTTCGCCTTCAATTGCAGAAATGTCCAAAAATCCATTGTTTTCTATCTTTGCATCGTAGCAGAAGACATATTTGTTATATCCTTCTGTAAGATAATTTTCTGTGTCCGGAGAAAGTGAAATTTTAATGTTGGATGATGAATAGATACTGAAATATCCTAAAATCAGAATTGCAGCTATAACAAGTGTGGTTAACAAAATCAGTTTTCCAATAAACTTATTCTTTTTAGCCCTAATTTGTCTTTGCTTTTCTTCTTTTACGCGCTGTTCTTCTGCTTTTCGCAGTTTTTCTTGGTGATTTGCTTGGGCTACGCTTAACAGTGGCATACATTCATCTATCTTGGCAACCGAGTCTTTATATTCACCTAAAGACTTAAAAGCTTGTATAGCTCCCTCAATTTTTGCAGGGTCTTCGCTTTTCATATCTATAACAGCACTTTTATAAATTCGTTCCCTCTTAAATAATCCGGCTTTTTCGCGGCACTCCGTTGCCAAGGCATTGGCATTAAGAACATTAGGAATTTCTTCAAAAACACCGGCGGCGAAAATAAAAGAGCTTTCGGTTCGCGCAGAAGCCATCATTGATAACGCTCTCTTGTATGTGTTTAGCGAACTTCTTGATAATTGTTCTTCGTTATAAATGAAGTTTTCAGACTCATCGGCTAATACATTTGTAAGCGTTTGCTGTGCTCCACAAGAATCACAGATTATTAAATTTGAATTCGTATCTAACGATATATTACCGCCGCAATTTTTACAGGTTAAAGCCACCGCCCGCACCTCTTATTTCAATAATTTGCATTTTGTGTTTCGGTCTTCAATCAAGATAATCAGTTCTTCTCCAAGAGAGGTTGCTTTTTCGCTGTTTTTACATATTGCA
>JAZQKT010000119.1:0-22851 GCA_045542295.1 Acutalibacteraceae bacterium | reverse complement strand
ATCGCAGAGAAGGTCTTCATCTTCGCCGTCTGCGCAAGCTTCGGTAACAGGAGTGAAACCGTCACAATCAGCAGCGTCACAAGAAGAGGTGTGGTTACCAGCCTCATCAGAAGGAGTCCAAACTTCGTTATGAACATGAGGAGCTTTAACGGTAATTGCAGACTCAACGTAATTAAGCGTGATAATATCTTCAGCAGAAGAAGCAGCCTTTACATCGGTAACATCAATATAAATGGGGTAAGTGGCGGCTTTTGCCTTATCAGTAGCAAAAACAACCTTTATGTAAGCTGAAGTAATAGCAGAGTCGATTGTTTTGCCTGAAAGATAGAATGTGCCAAAATTTGTAGCATCCTGAGCGTAAGCGATATAATAATCAATTGCTTCAGCATCTACAGCAGCACCAGCTGCGTCAACGATTGTTGCCTCTGCAGCAACAGCGCCGATATCAGAAGAAACTTGGATTAAAGCTTCGTTAATTCCGGCTTCACTTGAAGTGATTTCCAAAATAACAGCAGCTTCAGCGTCACCCTCTGTAATGGTAACGGGGTCAATGCTAATGGAAGCATTGTAGGTTGCAGCACTTACTGAAAGGGCGCCCGCAAAGCATGTGAGTGCAAGAGCGGCTACCAAGCAGAAAGCGATGACCTTTTTGCAAATAGATCTCATAGAAATTCTCCTAACTGTCCTTAAGGACAAAAATTTAAATAATACCCCTATATGATACAACACACCTAAAGGGGGGCCAAGGTTATTATAGCACCAAAAGCAACGTTTTTCAAGAATGAAAAACGTTATTTCGGCTTACTATCTATAAAAAATATCGCCGTTTTTTTGTAAGAATAGCCAAAAGGCCTACAAAATCACAGGACTGACCGATTTTTACAGATAACAACCCAGCTTGTTACTATGAGTATAATACAACATTTTCCTATTGTCAAGTATTTTTTTCTTTTTTCTGACGAACCGGGGTGGATTTGCTTTTTTTACACCACTTTTGGTTTTGCAATAAGTCTTCGCCCTCGGGAGAAGCTGTCGAGCAAAGCGAGACTGATGAGGGGAAAGGCAGCAACTCAACACTAGGCTGTGCTGATACTTAACTCTTTGCTCACACCTCATCCGTCACTTCGTGACACCTTCTCCTCCAGGAGAAGACCAACAAGGCTTCGCTATATGAGAATTCCACCTCATCCACCGCAAGCGGTCCTCCTTCCTCTCAAGAGGAAGGCTAATCCGTCAGCCTAAAGTATAATTTTACAGTATTTCAACCTTTATCAGATTGGTGTTCCCCGATTTGCCGTTAGTAACGCCGCCGGTCATAACGATTTTATCGCCCTTTACAAGGTCCAAGGTTTTTTTGGTTAATTGTGCTGCCTTATAAAACAGCACATCAATCGAGTTATAATTTTCACACATCACCGGAACAACTCCCCAAGAAAGTGACAGCTTATGCCAGGTTTTTTCCTCGGTAGTTATACCTATAATATTAACGTGTGGTCTGAATCTTGAAACCATGCGTGCGGTCATACCCGAAAGCGAGCAAACTGCTATTGCCTTGGCTTCAATATCAATCGCCATGCCGCAGGTTGCGTGAGAAATTGCATCTACAGTATTTCTTATTTTAAACTCACTCTTTAAAAAGCGTTTTGTATAGTGAATGTTCTGCTCGGTATTAAAGGCGATTCGGTCCATTGCTTCAACCGACTCAACAGGATACCGTCCTGCGGCGGTCTCGCCCGACAGCATTATTGCACTTGTACCGTCATAAACCGCATTCGCAACATCGGAAATCTCGGCACGGGTGGGTCTGGGGTTAGTAATCATAGACTCCAACATTTCTGTTGCAGTTATAACACGCTTACCAAGCAGTCGGCATTTAGTAATTAACTGCTTTTGAATTGCAGGAAGCTCCTCAAAAGGAATTTCAACACCCATATCCCCTCTGGCTATCATTATACCGTCACACTCGGCAGATATTTCATCAATATTGTCCACACCGAACCGATTTTCGATTTTTGCAATAATATCAACCTGTTCTGCGTTGTGTTCCTTTAAAAAAGCCTTAACGTCCAACAAATCCTGCCTACAGGAAACAAATGAGCATGCAAGGAAATCTATATCGTGTTCCAAGCCAAAAAGTATATCCTGCTTATCCTGCTCACTGAGGTATTCCTGCTTAAGCGTTTTATTCGGGAAGCTCATACTTTTACGGTCCGAAAGCTCGCCACCCACAAGCACCCTGCAGTGAACATCATTCTTTACAGTCTCTAACACTTCAAAGCTCAAAAGTCCATTGTTAAGTAAAATCTTATCGCCCTCTGAAAGGTCATTGGCAAGATTTTTATAATTCACCGAAACCCTTGTTTCATCGCCCTCAATATCGTCGGCAGTAAATGTGAACTCCTGACCGCTTTTTAGGGTCACCTTGCCATTTTTAAAGGTTTTTATTCTATATTCCGGGCCCTTTGTATCAAGAAGTATTGCAACAGGTAGTCCCAGCTTTTGGCGGACTTTTTTAACAAGTGCTATTCGCTCGGCGTGTTCCTTATAGGTATTATGCGAAAAATTAAGACGCGCCACGTTCATTCCCGCTAAACACATTTTTGTGATTGTTTCTTCATCCGAACAAGCAGGTCCTATAGTACAAACTATTTTTGTCTTCCTGATTTTATTCATAATTTTTCACCTTTTTATAATTTTTTTACTATCAACCGATTAGTTGTTATACCACATACTGCCTAATAAATCAAGTATGGATATATTTTTAGCCAAAGCATTCAAACCCGAATCAGATTTTGGAATAAAGATTTTTCGCTTTGCTTTGTTAAAATACTCGTAAATCCGTTAGGATTTACTGCGTTTTGTGTCTCGCACATCAAAAAATCCTTTATTCACAAAATTCTGCGACCTTAAAGGTGAGGTTTTTTGTTTGGATTTTGGTGAAGACAAGCACATAAGGCTAACGCCTATGTGTGCGGATGAGCCGAAAGACATCTAAAAACCGCCCTTTAAGGCTGGTTCGTGTTTAAATACTTTGGCTAACCAATCCTTTAAAAACAAACCTTGCCGGGGTTTAAAATATTTTTGGGGTCAAAAACACCTTTTATGCCCCTCATAAGAGCAATCTGTGTGTCCCCGAGCTGTTGCTTGAGATATTCCTTTTTGGCATATCCTATACCATGCTCGCCCGACACCAAACCGCCAAGCTCCTCTGCTTTAGTGTACATTCGCTCAAAGCAAAGCGCAAGGGTTTCCTCCCATTTTTCACTTGCAAGCTCATCTCTGCAGATATAAATATGTAAATTCCCGTCCCCTGCATGACCAAAGCTCGGTATTCTAACCTTCATTTCATCAGCCAAAGCGTGGGTGAATTTAATAAATTCGTCCACCTTGTTTACCGGCACAACAACATCACATTCATCCATTTCAGTAGTTGAAGCCTTAATAGCCTCAAGAAATGCGCCTCTTGCCGACCAAACCGACTTTTTGCGTTCCTCGGTATCAATGATGTAGGCATCAAGCGCGCCGATTTCAAGGCAAAGGTCAGCCACAGCAGACATATCACGCTCAACCTGCTCGTCGGTATTACCGTCAAAGGTGAGGAGAATATAAGCGTCATTTTTAGTATCAGGGAATTTTTTACCCAAATAATCTTCAGAGAAAAGAATAGTATCTCTTGACATATACTCAATTGCAGTTGGTGTTACCTTTGAGCAAATAATTTTAGGAACCGCTTCAATTGCACTCTTCATATCGGCAAAAGGTACTAAAAGGCTTACAGAAACCTTTGGCAACGGCACAAGCTTTAAAACCGCCTCGGTTATAATGCAAAGAGTACCCTCCGAACCTATAACTAAATCCTTAAGACTGTAGCCCGAGCTGTTTTTGGCAACCTTTCTTCCCAGATGCTCAACCTTGCCATCGGGCATTACAACAGTAAGCGCCCTGACATAATCTCTTGTAACACCGTATTTAACGGCTCGCATACCGCCGGCATTAGTGGAAATATTTCCGCCTATTGTTGCCGATTTTTCACCCGGATCAGGTGGGTATAAAAAGTCATTTTCCTCTGCAAAGGCGGCAAGCTCCATAAGAAGCACACCGGGCTGGAGGGTAACGGTAAGATTTTTTTCATCAAGCTCAAGTATTCTGTTCATTTTTGTGGTCTCAAGCAAAATTCCGCCCTCAACAGCCACAGCCGCACCAACAAGACCTGTACCGCTTCCTCTGACAGTAACGGGAATATTTCTACTGTAAGCCAACTGCATTACCTTTGAAACTTCCTCGGTAGAATGAACACGCACAAGCACATCGGGCATTTTTTCAATACCGCCCAGTTCATCATGAGCATAATCGGCATTAATGCTTTCACCTGCCAAAACCTCATTTTCTCCCACAATAGAGACAAGTGCAGAAATATCTTCAACTGTTACCTTATTATACATCAGCCTTTGCCTCCTTAATCTTTTCTATAAGTGCAGGTACAATTTCATTAACATCGCCTGTAACACAGTAATGTGCAACATCAAATATCGGTGCATTTTTATCGGTATTCACAGCCACAATACAGTCAGATGATTTCATACCTGCCGCAAACTGTACAGCCCCCGAAATTCCCAAACAGAATATAAGCTTGGGCTTTACTGTTCTGCCCGAAAGTCCGATTTGATGCTTTGCATCAAAGATATTACCCTCTACTAATGGTCTTGTGCAGGCAACCACACCGCCCAACAAATCTGCAAGCTCCTTTGCGTATTGCCGCATAGCCTCGCTTGAAGCTCCTCTGCCAACAGCCACAATAACCTCTGCCTCGGCAATGTCAACGTCCTTCGGCTTTGCAAAGGTTGAATGTACCTCAATACGTGAAACACGCATATCGTCATTTACCGGCATCACCACAACCTCACCCGAAGTATTGTCCATTGGCTTTGGCTCGGAAAAGACCTTGTAGCGTGCGGTACAAAACTGCGGTCTTGTGTTCGGGCTTATAATCTGCGCCATAATGTTACCGCCGAAAGCCGGTCTTATCTGCACCAAATCTGTATTTTCCTTCATTTCAAGCACAGTGCAATCAGCCGTAAGACCCGAACGACAACGTGCGGCAACCCTTGGAGCTAACTGACGTCCAAGATTTGTAGCTCCCACCAAGATTGACGATGGCTTTTCCTTTTCAATAAAATCGCAGAATGCCGCAGTATAAGGCTCAATTCTGAAATCCTTAAATGCTTCATCGTCATAAACAAACACCTTGTCAACACCGTAAGAAAGCAGTTTTTGAGCATTTTCTTTACAGTTATAGCCAATCATTATTGCATATATCGGATGCTTTGTAACCTTTGCAAGCTCTCTTGCCTTGCCGCAAAGCTCAAAGGTCACTCTATGTATCTGACCACTGCTGACATCAGCATAAACGCAAATACCACGCCAAAGAGATTTATCAATTGTTGAAATATTTTCTTCACTGTACTCAATAATGCCGTTACTCTTTTTAACACACAGCTTGCACATCTTACAGCCCGACGATATTTCAAGCTCCTTACCGTTATAGGATATTGCTCCGAACGGACACAATTTAACAAGATCTTCCGCATTAAGGGGGGTAATTAGATTTTGATTAATTAAAAGCTTTCCCATTTTGCCCCTCCTAAATCATTTTCTTGCTGTTAAGCAGGTTAAATAAGATTTCGGTCTGCTCTGATGCAGTACCCTCAACATTTTGTTTTTCGGTATTCTTTTCAGGAGGAAAAATTCTTTCAACCTGCGTTGCCGAGCCCGAAAGTCCGTAATTATCGGGATTTTGGTCATCAAAATCCTCAAAGGTCAAAAATTTAACCCTATCATCGCCAATACTCTTTTTCACCTTATAGGACGGAAGTCTCGGTGTGTTAATATCTCCGTCAACAGATATAAGGCAGGGCATTTTTACACTCTGCTTAACCACCAAATTATCAAGAGACGCAGTTAAACTTATTCTGTCATCGAGTATATCTTCTACTGATAGCACATTAGAAACATTAGGAAGCCCTAAATATTCTGAAAGCTCGGCGCCAACCTGTGCCGTATCACCGTCAGTCGTTTGCTTGCCGCAGATTATAAGATCAAACTTACCGCATTTTTTAATACCTTGAGACAGCGTATAGGCAGTAGCCAAAACATCCGCACCGGCAAATTTACGGTCAGTGAGCACCGTTCCGCATTCAGCACCCATGCAAACAGCTTCATTTATAATCGCCTTTGCCTGCGGAGGGCCCATTGTTATACATTCAACCCTGCCTCCAAAACGCTCTGCCAAAGAAAGTGCCGTTTCTATTGCATACAAATCATAAGGATTAATTTTGCTTTGAATTCCGCTTCTAATAAGCACGCCCGTAACGGGATCAACCTGAACATTATTAGAGCCGGGAACCTGCTTTATACATACTAAAATATTCATTTGCAAGTCTCCATTTCAAAAAATATTTTCCTAATTTCAGTTTACCATATTCTGCTTGTACGGTCAATGTTTTATAAAGAAATCCACAAAGAAAAGTTGCACTCCGCAAAGAAATTTTGCGGAGTGCCGGTTATATTGTTTTACCTAATAACTTTTAGCTGTAATTATTTGCTGATTCTCTTTTTGCAAACCGAAACAGCAACCAAACCACAACCTGCTAACAGAACGAGTACATAGCAAAGAGTAACATTGCTGTTATCCCCGGTCTGCGGACTTTGAGGAACTTCGGGAGTATAATCGTAAACGTTTTCAAACTCTGCTACAAAAGCTTCCTCTGCCTTTTCGTTTTGACTAATGGTTGCAACCAGCTTGTTATCGCTGTTAAGAGTAATCTCAACCGCAATATTATAAACATCATTACTATAGGTCACATTAGCCTTATCGCCGGCTTTTTCGGTAATTTTGTAGTTATAAACCTTGCCGATGTCCTCCTCGGTAAAGGAAAGCTCAAAGCTTGCTAATCCGTCCTTATCAGAGGAAACAACCTGAGTATCCTTTGTTATGCTTTCTTCAAGCACAAATTCAAAGCCTTCCGGACCAATTGCTTCGGCACCGATATTCTTAACCGTCTTCTTAACATTAATATTAACCTTAAGATCATCCGGTTTAGGTGTAAAGACATTGTTAAACTCAATACTGTTTACAGTATCAGTGCTATCCTTAATAGTTATAGAATCTATTTTAGACTCAAGCTTACCGTTTTCATCATCGGTTACGGTAATTGCAATCTGATATACGGTATCATCAAAGGTGATACGCTCTAAATCAACCGTGCTATCCTCTTTAACAATGTAATAATAGGTGCCAACGTTTTCAAAGTCAAGCTTACTGAACTTAAACTTACCATCCGCATCATTAACAGCCTTTAACGGTGTTTGACCAGCCTTCTCAACATAATTAGCATCTGCAGAATAGAGCAAGAATTGGAATTCTCCGTCTGCAATATTTCTTCCGTCAAGCTTCTTTGTACCTTCAATAGTAGCAGTTGCCGCCTGTGGTGAATATGTATTAACAAAGGTTATTTCTGTAACCGGACGACCTGCCTTATCAGTCATAGGCTTACTGTCAACAACCAAGCTGCCCGAACCATTATCCTTAACAACCACAGTAATATGGTATTCGCCGTTATCGTAGGTAACACCGCCGATAGGAGCTGTGCTGTTTTCCTTAATTACAAAGTAATAGGTTTTTTCCTCGTTAAGCTCAATGCCCTCAAATTTAAATTTGCCGTCAGCATCGTTCTTAACAGATTTAATAGCCGCTCCCGAAGTTGCAAAGCTACTGTTTGCATTATAAATTTCAAATGTGAAATCGTTTGCCTTAAGCTCGCGAATACCCTCTAGCTTCTTTGTTCCCTCAAAGCTTACAGAGGTCTTTGCAGCTTCATAGGTGTTAGTAAACTTAACAGGACCGTTTGTAACATTAGCTTCAGTAACAAGTGTACCGTCACCATTGTCCTTAACCTTTACGGTTAAATAAAACTTCTGTGTTGAATTTGTAATACCGTTAGATTTACTGCCGCCGTTCTTCTCTTTAATTACATAATAGAAGGTTTGACCTGCATCATCGGGAGTATAGCTAATAGTGAATTTAAAGTTAGCACCGCTGTTATTTACGGTTTGAATTGGGGTTGTTCCCTCGTTTAATAACAAATCGGTCTCATAAAGCTCAAACTCAAACACGTCATTATTAGTCATATCGCGTCCGATAATTTCTTTAGTACCGCTAATATCAACATCCTTGCCGGAGGTTACACTGTAAACGTTCGTAAAAGTAATGCTTGAAGGATTGGTTATGTTGCCGCCATCAACCCTTGTATAGGTAACACCGTCCACATACAGCTCACCATCAAGGTTATCGGCAATTTTAATTTCAACAGTAAATTTAGCCGAATCGTACTTAATGCCCTTGTCTGTAGTGCCGCCCTTTAATTCGTCAACATAGTATTTATAAGTACCTGCAGAAGTGAACTCCATAGCGCTAAAGCTAAAGCTTCCGTCTGCGGCATTTTTAACCGTTTCAAGCTCACTGCTGTTTTCGTCGCTAAGGCGGAACTCAAACATATCTGCAAGAAGCTGCTTGTTATAGCCCTTAATACCCGAAATCGTATAAGAAGTAGGCGAAGCCTTGTAAATATTGTTAAAATCCAATTCGTCTTCAGATATTATTCCGCTTTCATATTGCGTAGCAATTCTTATAGCGTGAGCCTCTAATTCACCGTGACCGTTATCATAAACCGATACGGTAATATCATATCTTGTGATATCATAGTGCACGCCTGCAGTGTCTGCCGGTACCGCTTCTATAAGAACATAATAGTGAGTACCAAGCCCATTTTCATCATATTCTAACTCAAAGCTGTAATCACCTGTGCTGTCAGAAGTTTTGCTGTTAACCGTAGTAGCTAAAGGTGCAGCCATATCGGCAATAACAAAATCAGAATTAGTTTCGTAAAGATTAAAGGTGAATTCGCCGTTTTCAAGCGTTTTTCCTGTCAAGGTTTTTTCGCCCGAAAGCACAAGCTCTGCATTAGTGGCAGTATACTTGTTTTCAAAGCTTACATTAACATCGGTAACCTCTGTTGTATCAAGAAATACCTTCTTTGTAACTTTACCGTTACCGTCGTCATAAAGCTGAACAGTTATTTCGTAAACCGTGTTATCATAGGTTGTAATACCCTTGTTGTCACCGCTTGCGGGTACTATTTCCTTAACAGTATACTTAAATTCCTTGTTGTATTCAGTTTCATTAAGAATTGTATAGGTAAGCTCGGGGAATCTGAATTTACCGTTTGCATCATTAGTTACCACATAAATCGGAGTGGAGCTGCCGTCTCTATAAAGACCAAAACTAAACTCACCTTCGAGCGGCTTTCTGGTTAGAGGCGCTGTAGCCGTAACTGTTTTTAAACCGCCAACCGAAACCGTTTCATAATCGTTAATATGATACAGATTGTTGAAATCAATCTCATCGGAAGTAATTTCAGCAGCTGTCTTATTCAAGGTGATATTTCCAACACCGGTTTTATAAACTATAGCATCACTTATAGCAAGTACAGATTTTGTACCGTCATAAGCTTTAGAAACCTTTACGGTTATATGATACTCTGTCGGATCATAGACAATTCCCTTTGTTGTGTCACCAACAACCTCAACTATCTTAATGTAGTGTGTACCAACCGTATCAAAGCTTATATCGTCAAACACAAGCTCTCCGTTTACTGCAGTCGCAGTAACGGTTTCACGCTCACTAATGTTGGGGATAAAGGTTGAATCGGTATCATAAACCTTAAATGTAAAGGTGTCATTCTGACGCAGATTTCCACCGTTAAGTGTTTTGGTACCACTCAATTTAAGAGGAATAGTTTCAACACTTTCCAGAGTATTGTTAATTACAAGCTTATCTGCCGAAACCACAGAACCGTCACCGTAATTCTTAAACTCTGAAGTAGCCTTGCCGTTTGCAGCGTCCCAACCAATAGTAACCGTATACTTTACAGCAGTATCATAGGTCATACCTGTAACGCTTGAATCAACCAAAGGCTTAACCTCGCGCAAATAATAGGTCTTTGCAGGAGTAAATGCCGATTCTAAAACATTTATAGCAAATGCCGCTATACCGTCTTTATCTGTAATTGAATAGTAAACCGGGTTGGTATCATTCTCGTTTTCAAAAAGGCCGAACATAATACCGGAATCGTGCAGATGGTCAGAAGCTCCGTTTACTGTTTTCTTAACATTGAAGCTGATTTGGTCAGCGTCATAGTGGTTAATAAAGTTCTTTGTTATTTCCCAACCGTTTTGGCTGTCACCGCTAACGTTATCAACCGTATCAATATAACTTTCAACAGTATTTACTTCAAGCTGACCGTCAACGTCTTCGTCTGTAACAACAATACTGATAACACCGTACTTTGTGCTGTAGGTAATATCCTGTATACCGTCGTCAACTTCATAAATTATGTAAGAATATGTGCCAATCTTATCAAAAGTAACCGCATCACCCAAATTAAATTCGTATCCGTTAGATTGGGTCATAACAATAGGACTGCCGTTTATCTCTGTTATAGGTGCGCCAACCGAGGTGGTACCTTGACCGCCAAGGATGACCTGCTGTAATGCCACCTTAAATTCATAATTCCAAGTAGCACTTGTATAGTTGTTAAGGGTTTTATCGCCCTTTATAACTATATCAGGGGTAACAGCCGCAGGCGCATAATCATTAATAAGAGAAGCGTGAGCTCTAACATCCTTAACTATTGTTCCGTCAAGACCTACCGAAGCTGTAGCATCAAGGCTGAAGCCGGATGGCATGTTACTTTCGGTAACCGTGTATTTAACACCTTCGGGAATATTTGTGAACAATGCACTTGTACCGTCTTTAAGCTTAAAGTTAAATACAGTTTTACCAACGGTATTCTTAATGCCCTCATAATCCACAATATTCTTTATATCGTCGATGTTGCCGTTAAATGTAACAGTAACGTCAAATTCCTTGTCTGCCAAATTATCGGGAACATTTGCATCACCAAAGGGATGGGCAACGTCCTTTGAAACAAGCAGACTGCCATAGCCCTTAGGTGTGTTTACAAAATCTACTTCGCTAAGCTCATTCTTAACAATTTTACCTTTTGAATTTGTAGCATTAGCAGTGTAATATGGGCTGTAAGACTCTGTAACAGTATACTCTGTTTCAGGGGCAATTCCCGTGATATAAGCGGTTTCTCCGTCCTTTAAGGTAACACTTAAGCTGCCGCTTACTACGGGCCGATCCGAAAGCGCACCGATTGTACCGTCTGCCGCTACAATCTGTACAGGATAGCTTGTAGCTATTTGAGAGCCGCTTAAAGCTATATTAAATGTAAAGCTGTCGGGTGCGCCCTCAACTACGGTTTCAACATTTTTAGTAAGCTTAATACCCTGTGATACAGCTGCCTTTACAAGACCGTTGTTGCCAAGATAGCTTAACACGTGGTAGCCGTCATGTGTTTCGTCGTGGTGATGAACAATGTTAATGTCATTTGACCACTCAAGTGTTTTTGTAACGTTTTGGGTCTTTAGCTGATGGTTAGGCTCATCAAAAATCTCTGCACCAAAGTAATACTTTGGTGTTCCTGCCTTAATAAACCAGCCACTCTTGCCTAAAACAGATATAACATTGTTGCCGCCGTCTATTGCATTTTCGGTAATTGGGTTGTAAGCAAATTTAAGTTCGGCATTGTCAGCATTGCCCTCTACCCAATCATATCTGTGATAATAACCGCCGGTAGTAGGCTTTGCGCCGGTATAAATTTCGTAATTGTTGCCTACCTTTGTATATATTTGTGTGTTTTGTGTGTAATAATAGCGTGTATTTTCAATTGACGGAATAAACTGTGAAACTGTTGTATTCATTATGCCGTGATTGAAAACATGGGGGTCAACAGTAGTGGGAATAACAAATTCTGTACCATCGTTTGCACGCCAACGGTTTGTATAGAAAATATAGTTGCCTGTGAAATTACCGTGCTCGTCTAATTCCTTGCGGAAATCCTCGCCCGCCATCTTTTCAGCAATGTTGAAGGAATAAATATCATCGTTAAGTCCTACCTCATAAAGCAGAGAAATAGGAGTTTTACGCTCGCAGGTTATTCCTGTTATATTTCCCTCTGTGAAGGTATCGCCGTCAACAGTTATGGAATATGTAACCATCGGCAACAAGGCAGCAGGAATGTTAACGTCAACAATCTGTCTGCCGGTGTCCAAATCCTCTCTTACACGTACAAGCATATAAAGCATAGAGGTTTCAACATGGTTTTGAGTAACGTCACCCATATAGAAATATGAGCGAACCAAGTATTTAGCGTCATTTGCTGCCAAAGCGTTTACGCCGGTATACGGTGCTAAATATTCATTATCCGCATTGGCATACCAAGCCATGTAGTTAGAAAACTCACCGGTATTTTTGTTCCAATCAATAAACTTGTTTTCTTTAGCAACCTCTAAAAGATTTGCAGCTTCATCAGCAGAAATATTAAAACGCTCTTGTATGGCATTTAAAATCTGGAGGGAAAACGCCCTAAGCTCTGCATCTGTGTATGCGCCGCCTGTATACGCAGCAGTCTTACCGGTTACGGCAAATTCTGCAAACATACCGCCGGTAACAAGCTTGTCATGTCCTAAATACACACCCTTAATATTCTTAACATCCATATAACTGCCGATTTCATCCGTAAGGGAAATGAAACCGTCCTGATGGTGCTGGTCAGAATCAACAAAGGTGCTGTAATAGCGTGACTGAATAATAATTTCATCTACTATGGAGTCGAAAGCAGCGGTAAGATTTGATGCTCCCGATGCAGTCCAATATTTATCAACATAATCGAGCGAAGTGGTCTTTGCGGGGTCAGAAACTCTTTTAACAGCAAACTCGTTATAATTACGTACGGAGGTATCATCAAAAGTCTCTTTTTCGCCTTTATCCATTGCGAGATACTGATTAGCAAAATTTATGAAACGTGTGCCTAAAGCATTGTTGGGATTCATTGGGTCTAAAACATTAGCCGCATACTGATGGTCGCTTGTAAGATTATAGCCCAATGTATAAAAACGGGTATCATTTTTGTAACGTGCGGTAATTTCGCCCTCTGCCCAAGCGGCTGTAAGCATTGTGCTAAAGCAGGTGATATCATCTTCGCGGAAATTACTGTTGTCACAGTTTGCATTGGTTGCATTAGCATAATTTTCAACAGTAGTGCCTGTGCCCAATTTTGTTCTATAGGAAGGCTCACCGTCGGTCATAAGAACCATAATCGGAATACGGTTTGTACCGCCTTGAATTTTGCCGTCCTCAATAGTGGGGTCAGCCTTCAAAAATTCCTGTGCCGCAGAGTATATACCGCCCTGTGTGTATGTACCCGAAGCTTGAGCAACATAGGATGTATATCCATTCTGTGCAGTAACCGCTTGCTTTTGGCCGTTTACAACATTAGGAGCAATATTAATTCTGTTATCATAAATGTCAGAACCGTCCCAATTGTTTCTTCCGGTATCGGTGCCTGTAAAGGTAAGGAAGTTTACGTTAGAGCCACTTGTAAGATACTCATTACCCACCTTGACAGAATAATTGTCAAGCGGCAAAAGAACCGTAGAAGTACCGTTATAAACAACAACACCTACACGGTTATAGTTGTTTAAACTCAAGAGTCTTTTAATTGCATCATTAGCACCTGCTACCATATTGTCAATAGCGGTGTTGTTTATATTTCCTGTTCCCATACTGGTCGAAGCATCCAGCACTATCATAGTATCGGTAGGAGTGTATGAATAACCCTTTACCTCACTGTTAGAGCCCAATGCAGACAGAGCAATTAAGAAGTTATCGTTACCAAAATTATCCTTACCAAAGGTGAAGCTATCGCGGATATTGGCAAAGTAGCTGTCGCTCATTGCTTCATCGGCAGTGTAAACCGATTTGTCCACATACACCGCACCTGCATATCGGCTGCTGCCTTCGTCAAACCAATCCTCCCAATTACTGAGGGTCTTGGGGTCAGCAATGCTTGTGCTTTGTAAACCTTCTGCCGCAGTTGTAAGACCCAACATAGGCATAGTGGTGAATATAATTACTATCGCTAAAAGAAAGCTTAAAATTCTCTTTGCATTTAAATTCTTTATTTTCATTCCTTTTCTCCCTTTCTGAAAATTAAAAAATTTTTATATATGCTTAAAAGCTAATTAATAATACTTTGCCTGAACTTTTCAAGTATATCCTCTGAAATGCTCATATAATCCATACTTAACACATAATTTATCGTATCGACTCGTTCCTTCTCGGGAACATTGTAAAGTCTCATAAGACTGTCAAGCGTGCTGGCAATTTTATCATCCAGCGAAAGCTCCTCATTGCACTCGGTCATAAGTGCCGCTAATTCTATACCCGAAGCATTATTTTCGGCTAAAACATAATCGTGATCGCACCAATCGGGATTATACTCAAAAAACAGCTTTTTAGCCTTTTTAGAATCCCATTCTCTTATCTCTGCAAGAGTAATCGGTATAGTATACGCCGCCGTATAAATATCTCTCATCGTTTCATCAAAATTGCAAATGGCTGTTTGAACCGTTATTTCAAGTGCATAGGCTAAAAGCGGCGGTGTGCCCTCCTCAACATATCCAAGAGTTGTCTCCCACTGCAGTTCACACATTTCACGAACAAGCTCTAAAAGCAAATGCTCCTTTGTAGGAAAATGAAATGTGAGATTTCCGGTACTTATCCCTAATTTTTCGGCGATTTTTCTAGCCGTTGTTTGAGTAAAACCATCCATAAAAAACATAGAATTTGCAAGCTTTATAATTTTAATCTTAGTCGGACAAATTTTTGTCGGCTGCGTCAAAATACCTCCTCCTTCCAAAGTAACTTTAGTACACGTCCTATTATACCAATTGTTTTCATATTTGTCAATAGCACATGTACTATTTTTTCATTTTTTATGTGCTTTTTTATTGTTTTTTATAATTATCTCATTTTAAAAATCAGCAAAATTGCAAAAAGCCAAACCCAAAAAAGGATTTGGCTTTTTGCTTTGGCTATGCAAAATCCACATAACCCCGTAAAGCAACATCATTAATTAAAGTTTTTAAATCGCTTTTTGTATCCCAAAGCATCTCAAAATAAAGCGCCGCTATAAACATTATGTTTTCTTCAAACATCCCGTCCTCAATTAAAGCAGTAATGTCAAGCTTTCCGTTTTTCAAAGCAACTAAATTTTTTACCGCTTCATAAGCCTTATCGGCATTTGTAAGCCAATACGCCTGCAGATATTTCCAGGTCTTGCTCTTTCTTGTTACAAGACCTTGCTTGGTTGTTTTTAAACTAACGCCCAAATTCACACTGCCGTCAATATGCTTGAAAGTTCCCCAATCAAGCTTAGTAAAGCCCTTTGTGACAACAGCAAAACGGTCGTCCTCTCCCCTAAGACGCGAAATCTCACCGACAAATTTTTGAGTTTGCTCAAATTTTTCGGTATCGTCCGGCAGATAAGAAAACGGAAAAGCACCGAGATCTTCCCAAACAATTTTAATTTTTGGATTCACTTTTTTTATAAACTCAAGCTTGGTCTTGACCGAGGTTGCATGAAGTCCGAATTGAAGCTCAAGGTTCGGGTATTTATTGAAGAAAAGCTCTGCAGTGTTATTAACAAGCTGTGTAACCGCATCTGCAATCAAAACACCGCCGATAGCTTCGTATTTAAGCTCTGTAAAGGACTGAAAATAGATACCGTCCAAATCGAGCTGTGAATATTCTTTTTCATACTTTTCTAAAATTTCGGGAGATTTAGAAAGTATTGTTGTAAGGTCAAATTTACTGCAATCGGTATCCCAACACCAAGAGTATCCGAAAATCACCCTAATACCGCATAAGTGGGCATACTCTATAATCTCTTTAGCATTAAACGGAACAGAATCATTCCAAATAATTATCATATTCATTTTCAGCTTTACCATATTATCAATAAAGCCTTTGTAATTATAAATAACGTGTCCCCAAGTCCAAATACCTCGGTTTTCTACGGCAGGCTTACTCCTTAATTCAAAATCGGGGAAAGACTCCAAAAGCTTATAGGGATAACTTAAGTTATCATTGTGCGGAAATTCCATTTTTAAAAGATACTTGTTATAAAAATCAATACAGCCGTATAAAACACCGTTGTCGTCCGCTCCCTCAATCATAACCGTATCATCCTTAACCCTTATATAATACTCCTCTTTAAAGGTTAGGCTCTCCTTTGAGTTTTCCTTTATATACGGATTATTTTGCTTGGTCCCTATATAGATACATCTTAATCCACCCTTTACCTCATCACCGTATTTTTGGCATATCGGGTATTCACCCGTATAATAAAGCAAAAATTCACTTAAATTCTCTACAGCCTTTTTTTGGATACCGCTTAAAGCATCACCGTAAACAATCACAAAACCTAACATAAAAACAACTCCTTTTAAGGCTATTATATAACACAAGCCTTAAAAGGAGCAGTATTATTTTTACTGTTTTTCTGTACTGTTTTGACTTTTTCTAAACTTAAGCGGTGAAATTTCCAGCTTATTTTTAAAACAACGGGCAAAGTACTCGGGACTCTCAAACCCGCAGGCTTCAGAAATTTCCGCAATTTTCAAATTTGTGTTTTCAAGCAAAGTCTTGGCTTTTGATATTCGGTACATAACAAGGTAATTTGAAAAGGAGGTATGAAAATTCGCCTTGAAATTACGGCAAAAATAGCTTTGCGTATAAAAAAACTCTTTTGCAATATCGGCAGATGTGATATTATTTTGATAATTTTCACCTATATATCCTATAACCCTTTTACAAAACATGGCTTCTTTTGTGGTTTTAGCTCTGCTTTCAAAGCAAGAATTTTTCAATATATATGCAAATATCAGCGAGATATAACCCACGCTTTCAAAAAGCAATTCCCTGCCACTTTTTTCAGCCACCGAATAAAGCTTTAAAAAAAGCTCGCTTAAAACGTCATTATCAGCAACCGAAAAATGCAATTTAATAGTCGCTTCTCCGTTTTCTAAAGCATTTTTAAAGGTTTTATCGGCTATAAGTTCGGTATCAAAGCAGACACATTTGTGTGAATAATCATTCTTTGTTATAACCGATACCGAATGAACCTGCAACGGATTAATAAAAATCAAATCTCCGGCAGCCGCTTTAAAAGCATTTTCGCCCACATTAAGCTCTGCTTGTCCCTTTTCAATATACAAAATTTCAATCTCACTGTGTATATGAGGCTTTGTATCAGCCGAATTGATATTTTTATAAATCGCAATCGGTGCGTTGCGGTATCGCGATTTAAAAGAATCATCGTACAAAAAATCACCCCATAGGCTGACAAGAGTCTAGTTTTCAAGAAATATCGGGTTTGTCCAAGCTATTTTGCCATCCTTGTCAACAATAGAGATTCTGACATAGGAATAAGGACCCGCCCAATGGCTTAATACAAACTCTGCTCTGGTAAGTGTACCATCCTCAGATTTCTCAATTCGTGTTGGATGCTTATCACTCTGCAAACGAATTTTAGAAACCGGCGAGCATTCAATTACTACCTTATTATCCTCAATATAAAAATCATAAATTTCAGGTCCGCAAGAGGAATAAAATTCGCCTGCCTCTAATGCTCTTAGAATATCATTAACATTATTTTCAGCATTAACCATAACCCAACCGTTGCAATGTTCGTCCATTGCGTGTCCATCATCAGTAGCAACACCGTAAATACGTATATTCTCACCGAGCAATTCATCCCAATAGGCAGCATCCTTATCCGTATCGGTATTAATTGTGCTGCCGCAATTACATATTTCCATAGCAAAATTGCCCTTTTGATGCTTAAAATAATTAGCCGGTGTGCTACTCCATTCAGGATGACAATAAATAGTTAAATTCTTATTATTGTGCGCCGTATCAAGAAATTCCTGATATTCAAATTGATCTTTTGCTTTACCTCTATCCAAAACAACATCCTGCTCGTAGCCGTTGCCATCCTCTTTTGAAGGACCTATGCAAACGGTGTGAAAATGTCGGCATCCGTGATTGTGGTCAATTTCATTATCAAATTCCATACCCGGAATAATTGTAATACCTGTATCAGGCGCATAATTTATATAGTTATAATTTCTATGGTCTGTAATTGCCAAAAAATCATACCCATTCTTTTTATGAAGACGAATAACCTCGGCTGGATCCCCTACACCGTCAGAGCGTGAGGTATGACAGTGAAGACCGCCTTTAAGCATTTTTCTTTTTACTGTGAAAGCTTGTTGTTGTTTCATTTTAATCACGTATAATTAAAACCTTCTCGAAATGGAGGTTTTAACTATATCTCCCTTCTTAAAAATTTTGATTATATTTGCAGGAGTAGCTAGCTGCGATATAATTAAGACAACCGCTGTGGATTTGTATCTATTTTATTACATCGCGATTGTATTATAAAAAATAAAACCATTAAAAGCATAGAACTATTCTGCTTTTTTTTAGTATAATACTATTATAAAATTGGTTTAGTGTCCACTTTTTGGTAACTGAATTTTTTGAAAAAGTTCTTGACTTTTAATAGTTCGTCACCCTTCATGTGAAATCCTTAAGATAGCAAAAATAAGAAGGCACATGGAATTTGGGGAACATTGTTGGGAAAAGAGCAAATAGGTGCTTATCAAGCTCACCGCCGTCGGTTTCAAGACGGTAAGCATTGAAATAAATTTCACCGTCACCGCTCATAATGTTCTTAAGCTCAAATTCAAGCTCGGCAATATAACCGAAATCGGTCCTCTCAACATTGCTCTTAACAAAGCAATCCTCAACAAAATCGATGTCTAAAACAGGAAAATTCTGTTCATCAACACCGCAGTTAGTCATTTTTGCAATCATCAACTGATTTTCAGTGCTGATTTCAATTTCATAATAAACCTTGCGTTCAGGATCCGAGCCTATTAAAATTTCGCAAGCATCCCCTGCAGAATGTATATCGTTATATTTCTCTCCCGAGCAGTAATACTCGGTATGATATGCCGTGAATTTAAATTTCACTACTCCGTCACTTTCAGTGATTTCAACCGTAGTATTATAAATCGGTTTTTCACCTGTACGGCAATCCTTTAATTCATAAATCATAACTGACACTCCTTTGTTTTTACGGATTACAGCTTTTGCAAGGTGTGAATCCGTTGTTTATAAGCTCTTCGCGGCTTTTTTTAACTGTTGCCTTATTTTCAGACTTTATATCTCCAACCGAGCCGCAGTCGGTTTTGTGAAATTTTTTGGTGTTTTTATTAATGATATACTCGGTGCTATAATTTGTGGATACAGAGGAATTTTCATTCTTTTCATCTGTAGCAAGTCTGCTGCTTCCGTTACTGTAATCTATTATTATATCGGGTTGAACATTATAGGCAAAAACATTAAAACAAACGCCTTTCCCATTGTCTTCAACCGATTTTGCCTCCATTTGAACACCGCTTGCTAACAGATTATCACCGTCAAAAACAGGGGTGACCCTATATATTACGTGATTTTCAGTTTCTTTAACATAGTCGGCAATCATGTTTTCAAAGGGCAGCATTCCCTCGATATTAAGATAACGTGTGCCGGTTATAAGATTCCTTTCATTTGCGTTTTCACCTGTTAACTGAAAGCCAATCAAATGGCAACGGTTATAAAGATATTTACCGTCAACATTATCGTATTTCACTGTCTGCCAGCCGGTAGGTTTAACCTGACCGATAGCACCGCGCTCCTCGGTTGGCATTATCTCAAGTCCGACACAAGCCACAGTAATTCCGCACCTTCCCAACCTATCAAGCGGGGCATACTCTTCAAAGCATTTTGCAGTCAAATCACTCGGCTTAAAATCGGGCTCATTATCTCTTATTGCTACAAACGGCTCTCCGCTAAACGGCGGCACTTGACTAACCGATTCAATATAGCCCTCGGGTAAACTTTCATCGGACACGTTTTGCTCTACAGCCGGATTGCTTGATAGAGATTTATTTTCACCTTGCTCTGCTTGTGCTCCACAGCCCGATAAAATAAACACTGCCGACACCAGTATCGTCAAAAGTGACCAAAGCTTCTTTTTCATACTGAATATATCTCCTCTGTCATTTCCGGATGCGATTTGCCCTCAAAATTTTCCGACCCGATAAGCTTTTTGCCTTTTAATGCTTCATCAATAGGGAATTTTTGGTCGGATGGATATTTTCTGTTCCAGCGGTAAATTATTATTTGCTCCGCATTTTCTAAAACCCTACTCACATCACTGTTTTCCACAAAGCAATACTCGCTTTCTTGAGCCTGATTTAAAAAATTCGCATCAACAACAACATTGTCCGCTCTGCCCTCAAAAAGCTTTGCAGAATAATCATTCATCCAAAGTCTTTTACCTTTGGTAAGAGCTATTATTCTGTCGGTTAAAACCGTATCCGAGCTTTGACGGCGCTTGTTAAAAAGCATTCCGTCACCGTCATCCAAACAAACTATAATTCTCATATTAATAATACCTGCCGTTTAAAAAGGCAACCGTTCTTTCTATAGATTCCTTAACTTCCTTTGAAACCTCTTGTTTATTAGCACGGTAATCGTACATAGCGCAGTAATCCGAAATATCCTTATACAGGCTTTTAGAATACTCACTGGTAATTTTAGTGAGACTTTTTGCAAACTCACTGCCATAAGTACGCATTTCCTTTTTATCAAGACCTGCCAAAAGTCGCTCATAATGCGGCAGACAAAACATAGGCTGATTGTCAAACAAGTTTCTGAAATCGCGTTCTTTTTCATAAGTACGATAAATTGTTGCTATCATTCGTGAAAGACCGTATTCAATTTTATCACAAATAAAGCAGGTGTCACTAACCTTTGCCGCGCGCTCCCCTTTTTTAGCAGGAGATACAAAAATATTTTTAGTGAATACGTTTTTATTAATTTCATCAATATGGGTTTGAAGCATAAGTCCCAGTTGAAGCCTGCCCCTGTGCGAAAGCATATCATTATAATGCTTTTCGCAAAATCCGACACGGTTAGTCTCTATTCTGACATCAGGCTCCATCATAGCATCACCCATTATGTAATCGATAATTCGGTGTTCAATGGTATCCCTCATTCGGCAGATGGGACAACCGTCATTCTCCTCAAAAACCTCACTGACAGGTATCGTGCAAATATCGTCTCTCATAGCTTAACTCCTAAAATTTATATATTTACATTCTAGCATAAAAATTATATAATATCAATGGTGATTAAATGTATATAAAAGAATTTAAAAATAATAACATTTACATATCCGGCATATCAGACTTTGACCTGCCTCAAACTCTTGACTGCGGTCAAGCATTCCGTTGGGAGGAAGCTTCTGCAGGCAGATGGAAAGGCGTTGCTTATAACAAGTATTTAGAGCTTGAAAAACTGAGTGACGGTACTATTGTACTTTATAATACAAACGAAGAAGATTTTAATAATATATGGTGTGATTATTTTGATTTAAACCGCAATTACGGCGAAATTATAGATGCCATAAGCGGTAACGAGATATTAAAAGCCGCCGCCTCATTCGGCAGCGGTATAAGGGTGCTTAATCAAGAGCCGTGGGAAACTCTTTGTTCGTTTATAATATCTCAAAATAATAATATTAAGCGAATTAAGGGTATAATTGCCCGTCTTTGTGAGAATTTTGGCGAAGATATGGGAGGATATTATTCTTTCCCCTCTGCCCAAAAAATTGCAAGCCTTACTCTCGAAGATTTAAGTGTTCTTCGTTCAGGCTTCAGAGCAAAATACATTCTTGATGCCGCAAATAAGGTTGCAAGCAAAGAAATTGATTTATATAACCTTAAAAATATGGCTATAGACGATGCCAGATATGAGCTTATGAAGATAAAAGGCGTAGGTCCAAAGGTTGCCGATTGTGCTTTGCTCTTTTCACACCGTCATATTGACGCTTTCCCGAAAGATGTATGGATTAAGCGGGCTATGGAAGTATTGTTCGGTGGAGAACTGCCAAAAGAAGCCGTTCCGTATGCCGGAATTGTTCAGCAATACATCTTCTTCTATGCCCGAGAAACAAAGCTTAAAATAGATTAATTCTGAATTGAATTAGTATTTTTCCAAAAACGTATGAAGTTCTCCGCTATCGCTATCACGCCAGCCGGGCATTGTTGCCATATTAACATTGTGCAAACTCCTAAAGATGTTATCATCAGCGTCATTATTTTGTTCTTTTATATTGGCTATAAGCTGCTTAATCTCCTTACGTTTAGAAGCCATTTCTATATCGGCATCTTTTTCGGTCATTTTACAGGCGCATTGCAAAAATTTAAAACCGTTATACTCTGCCCAATTTATTATATCCTTTTCCTTAACCTTATAAAGAGGGCGTATAAGCTCCATGCCCTCAAAATTAGTGCTGTGAAGCTTTGGAAGCATTGTTTTAATTTCCGAAGAATATGTCATACTCATTAAAACGGTTTCAATAACATCATTAAAATGATGACCCAAAGCAATTTTATTACAGCCAAGCTCCTTTGCCTTGCTGTAAAGACAGCCTCTGCGCATTCTGGCACAAAGATAGCAAGGCGCGCCGCCTACCCTATCTGTCACCTCAAAAATATCGCTCTCAAATATGTGAACATCAAGGTTTAATGCCTTGGTGTTTTTTTCTATAAGCTCACGGTTTTCCTTGTTATAACCGGGGTCCATAACAAGAAACACCAGTTCAAACGGCACATTGCTGTGCTGCTGCAGCTGACGCATACAGCACGCCATAAGCACCGAATCCTTGCCTCCCGAAATACAAACGGCAATTTTGTCCCCCGCATTAATAA
>JAZQKT010000118.1:0-2044 GCA_045542295.1 Acutalibacteraceae bacterium | reverse complement strand
CTTAACCTTAAGCCTTGCAATTGTAAAGACTTTTTAAATTTAATTACCGTTGAGAGGAAAAGTAGATGAATATTACTGATTTAAATCTTAAATATGAGGAAAAGGCAGTTTTTGCTCTGCGCTCGCTGTATAGTAAATATGGCTATTCCCAGTATAAAATGAATAAGTTTGAGGAATATGACCTTTATGTAAAAAATAAAGACTTTCTTATTTCCGACGGAGTAATAACCTTTACCGATACAAACGGCAAGCTTATGGCATTAAAGCCCGACGTTACCTTGTCCATTATAAAAAACAGTAAGGATGTAAAGGGATACGCCGAAAAGCTTTACTATAACGAAAATGTTTACCGCGTCTCAAAGGGAAGTAAGAGCTTTAAGGAAATAATGCAGGTGGGCCTTGAGTGTATAGGCGATATTGATGATTATTGTATAAGCGAGGTTATAACGCTTGCGGCAAAAAGCCTTAAGGAAATCAGCAGTAATTCTGTTTTAAGTGTTTCGCATCTGGGTATTCTTTCGGCGGTTTTGGATTCGATTAACCTTTCCGATGAGCTTAAAAGTGATATTATTAAATGTATAGAAGAAAAAAATGAGCACGAGCTTGTAAAAATCTGTCAACAAAATAATGTTGAAAATGAAGCATCAGAGCTTATAAAAAGCATTATTTCAACCTATGGAGATTGCGCGGCTGTACTAAAAAAACTTAAAACTCTCTGTACATCTGAAAAATACCTTTCTGCCTTAAATCAGTTTGAAGGCATTTTAAGCCTTGTCGATGACGAGATAATGGATATGATTCAGATTGACTTTTCGGTAGTCAGCGACACCAAATATTATAACGGTATTACCTTTAAAGGCTTTGTCGAGAAAATCCCGAGTAGCGTGCTTTCGGGCGGACAGTACGATTCCTTGATGCGCAAAATGTCCAAAAAATCGGGTGCAATCGGCTTTGCCGTTTACCTCGATATGCTGGAGTCACTTAAAACAGACGATGAAAAATTTGACCAAGATATAATTATTCTTTACGATGACACAACCGATGTAAAGGCGCTTAAAAAGCTCACTGATAAGCTTGTTTTAAACGGCAATCGCGTGTCGGCACAGAGATTTATCCCCGAAAGGCTGACCTACCGTCAGCTGATAAGGCTAAAAAACGGTGAGGTGGAAATACTTGAAATCAATGCTTAATGTTGCTCTTCCCAAAGGAAGACTCGGTGAAAAGGTTTACGCTATGTTAGAGAAGGCAGGCTTTGAATGTCCCTCAATCAAGGAGCAAAACCGCAAGCTTATATTTGAAAATGAAGAGGCGGGAGTAAGATACTTTTGGGTGAAACCCTCCGACGTACCGATTTACGTTGAAAGAGGCGTTGCCGATGTCGGCGTGGCAGGTAAGGATATTTTGCTGGAATATCAGCCCGATATTTTTGAGCTTCTTGACCTTAATATAGGAAAATGCAAAATGGCAGTTGCGGCAAAGAAAGGCTTTAGATATAATAGCCAGAGAACGCTTAAGGTTGCCACCAAGTTCGTAAATATAGCAAGCGGCTATTATTCTGCAACCGGTAGAGATATTGATATTATCCACCTTAACGGTTCAATTGAAATTGCCCCGATTTTGGGACTTTCGGATGTAATAGTTGATATTGTTGAAACAGGTACAACCCTTAAGGAAAACGATTTAGAGGTTATAGAAACCGTTGTGCCCATAAGCGCAAGGCTTATAGCGAATAAAACCTCCTTTAAATTTAAGGGTGAGGCTATCGAAAAGCTTAAAAATGAGTTAAGCTCGCAGGTGGAGGCGGCAAAATGATTAAAATTTTAAACTATAATGAGGTTGACAGCAGTGAGATTTTCGCAAGATGTAACCCCTGCGGTAATGTAGAGGATACGGTTTCTGAAATCATCGCAAATGTCAGAAAAAACGGAGACCAAGCCCTTTTTGAATATTGTAAAAAGTTTGATAAGGCTGACTTGGAAACATTACAGGTCACCAAGCAGGAAATCGAAGAGGCGGTCTCAGCGGTAGAACCGGAATTTTTGGA
>JAZQKT010000117.1:0-8869 GCA_045542295.1 Acutalibacteraceae bacterium | reverse complement strand
TCTGGTCATAAACCTCATCCTCATCAAAGGTTGCAATTTCGGGGTCATAGAGTGAATAAGGTGAAGTAACACCTGCATTAATCAAATTGCCCTTGTAAAGCTTTAAGGTAACATCACCTGTAACAGTTTTCTGGGTGGTTTTAACGAATGAAAGAATTGCTTCAACCAAAGGTGTAAACCACTGTGCGTTGTAAACAAGTTCTGCCAGCTTTTGAGCTACAAGTGACTTATAATGTGCAGTTTCCTTATCAAGGCAAATACTTTCAAGCACCGAATGTGCCTTGTAAAGAATTGCACCACCGGGGGTTTCGTAAACACCACGACATTTCATACCAACAAGACGGTTTTCAACAATATCAAGAAGACCTACACCGTTTTCGCCGCCCAGCTTATTAAGGGTTTCAACAAGCTCAACAGCACCCATTTCCTTACCGTCAACAGCGGTAGGTATACCCTGCTCAAAATGAACAGTAACATAAGTAGGCTTATCGGGCGCCATTTCGGGCGAAACGCCCATCTCAAGGAAGCCCTCCTTATTGTACTGCGGCTCATTCTTGGGGTCCTCAAGGTCAAGACCCTCATGAGATAGATGCCAAATATTCTTATCCTTTGAATAGTTTGTCTCACGATTAATCTTTAGAGGAACATTGTGAGCCTCGGCATATTCGATTTCCTCTTCACGGGACTTAATATCCCACTCACGCCAAGGTGCAATAATAGGCATATCAGGAGCAAAAGCTTTAATAGCAAGCTCAAAACGAACCTGGTCGTTACCCTTACCTGTACAGCCATGACAGATAGCATCCGCACCCTCTGCAATAGCAATTTCAGCAATTCTTTTAGCTATAGGGGGACGTGCAAATGCTGTACCCAACATATATTCCTCATATAAAGCGCCTGCCTGAACACAAGGGAAAACATAATCGGTTAAAAATTCTTCTGTAAGGTCCTCTATGTAGCATTTTGAGGCACCTGTTTTGATTGCCTTTTCTTCAAGTCCTTCAAGCTCGCTTGCCTGACCTACGTTGCCGGAAACTGCAATAATTTCGGGATTATTATAGTTTTCTTTAAGCCACGGAATGATTATAGATGTATCCAAACCGCCCGAATATGCAAGAACTACCTTTTTTATGTCTTTTTTATTCATTTTTATTCCTCCATCGTGCATATTATGCACATAACATTAATTTCTATGCATAAATGATACCATATTTTGAATAAATATGCAACAAATATTTTGATTTTTTTAAAATTTTACCTCTTGCACATATCAAGAAAAACCGAACAAATAAATTTGTGCAACATTAACAAAGAGCTTGCAAGCATTCTGCTTACAAGCTCCTTTAAATAATCATTATTTTGAATATTTATCTAAATCAAACTGCTCGCCGCAGCCGTATTTTTCATAAACATAGTCAATATCCTTGTCTCCTCTGCCCGAAAGGCAAACAAGAATTGAACCTGTTTTCTTTTCTTTTGCATATTTTATTGCATAAGCCAAAGCGTGCGAGCTTTCTATTGCCGGAATAATACCCTCATATCTTGAAAGTAGGAAGAATGCCTCCATAGCCTCCTCATCGGAAGCAGTTACGTAGTTTACCCTTTCCATATCTCTTAAGTATGCGTGTTCGGGACCGACACCCGGATAATCAAGACCGCTTGCAATAGAGTAAACCGGAAGAGGTTCGCCGTTTTCGTCCTGAAGTAAATAGCTATCAAAACCATGTAATCTTCCGACTGTTCCAAACTTCATTGTAGCTGCGTGGTCACCCACTTTTTCGCCTCTGCCCAGAGGTTCTACCCCATATATTTCAACAGGGTCAGAGAGAAACGGCACGAACATTCCTATAGAGTTAGAGCCACCGCCTACACAGGCACAAACCGCATCAGGCATTATACCGGTCATTTCAAGAAATTGCTCACGTGCCTCTATACCAATAACAGACTGAAAATCTCTTACCATTTTAGGGAACGGATGGGGACCTAAAGCCGAGCCGATACAATATATAGCATCGTGATATTCCTTTAAATATGCGTCAAATGCAGCATCAACCGCTTCCTTAAGGGTTTTGAGACCGTGTGTTACAGGAATTACATTAGCGCCTAACATCTTCATTCTGATAACATTGGGGTGTTGCTTTGCAATATCAACCTCACCCATATAAATATCACATTCCATACCGAAATATGCCGCCGCAGTAGCCAACGCTACACCGTGCTGCCCGGCACCCGTTTCTGCAATAAGCTTTTTCTTGCCCATAAATTTAGCAAGCAAGCCCTCACCCATACAGTGGTTAAGCTTGTGTGCGCCTGTATGGTTTAAATCCTCACGCTTTAAGTATATCTGGCAATTGCCGAATAGCTTTGAAAGACGTTCACAATGGTAAACAGGTGTGGGTCTGCCCTGAAACTCCTTACGAATACGGCGAAGCTCATTAATAAACTGTGCGGAGTGGCAAATAGCCTCATAAGCATCATTAGCCTCTTTAAAAGCAGGCTCTAATTCGGGCGGTAAAAAAGAACCGCCGTATTCACCGAAATATCCATCCTCTGAAGGAAACTCCTTTAAATAATTATCAAACTCTTTATATTTATTCATTTTTTCTTTCTCCGTTTCTGATATATTTTAAGGTTAATAAAAGCTTATTGGCGCCATCGAAAATCTAGAATAACCATTAAAAAAACTCCAATCAAACAAAAAATCCCAAGCATCTAAAAGATACTTGGGACGAAATTAAAAACTCCGTGTTGCCACCCAAATTGGCCATGAGACCCTCTCTGCCGCGTACCATCATACACGCTTCGCTGTAACGGGCGAAAACCGTTGACTCCTACTTTTAAAAATTTCGGGCCACCCTCAAAAGTCCATTCATTGCTCCAAGACTACGGCTTTGCACCAAACAACCGCTCTCTAAAAGTCAAAAAAACAACTACTTCTCTTTCTCAAAGGTTTATTTTTTAAAATTTTATCACATAAAAACAACATTGTCAATACCTTTTTACTAATCAGTCGACAATAGCACCTTTTTTTCTTAAAAGCTCTTTCAGTTGCTTTATATCAACGTTTTTGACCGGCAAAGCATTTTTAACAGCAATAGCTGCCGCCGCACCTGCCGCCTGACCCATAGCCATACAAGACGGCATACATCTAAGTCCACCTGCCGCCTGTGATTCGCAGGATATGCTTCTGCCTGCCACAATCAGGTTATGGGAATTTTTAGGAATTAGACTTCGGTAAGGAATATAATACTTATCGGCTGTAGCAATTTTAAAATTACCGCTCTCGCTTTCGTTTCTTGGGTGAACATCCATACCGTAGCCGTAAACGGCAATACTGTCACAAAATTTTGTGCCTTTACAAATATCAGACACTGTTATTTTATATTCACCAACAATGTGACGGCTCTCTCTAACCCCCAAAACTGAAGCGACTTGGGTGATTTTTGCGTTACTAAAGCCTTCTGTTTTGTTTTTAAGCACATTATACGCATCCAACACCTGCCTACGTGCTTTTATATGCCCCTTTGTCATACTCCGGGAATTCGTAGCATCAACGTCGAATACACGATAATGATTTACTTTATATGTGCCGTTTTGCGGCATAAGGTAAGCCTTAACCGGGTATTCCGGTCGAGCGCCTCTTGCAAGGTAAGCATCATCATCTACATCATCTACTTCGAACATTAATGTTCCGGGTTGCGGAACACCGCTCTTTTCTTCACCTTTATAAAATTCAAAGCCTGCCGCTGCCACAACATCAGCATTACCTGTGCAATCAATGAAAACATCGGCTGAAACCGAAACCAATCCCTCAAGGGCTAACAAAACCACCGATTTGATTTTACCGTTTTCAGTAATGCAATCAGCAAATCTTGTGTATAAAAGAAGATCCACTCCCGCATCATTTACCATTTCGTCCAAAACAATTTGTAAAGAAAAGGTATTAAAGGGGGTTACATTTTTATGATACTTTTCAATAAATGAAGTATGCAGGCTTGGCGCCTCCGTCTGTTCGGGCAGTATAACAGCTGAATATTTTTCAAGTCTTTCAACTATTTTTCTGTAAATGCCGCCAACCAACAGATCTTCGCCTTTAGGGTCATAGACTGTCATAAACGGACCTACCAAACCGCTCGTTGCCATACCGCCGAGCATACCTGCAGCCTCAACAAGCAAAACCGAAGCACCGTTTTCCGCCGCCTCTATCGCCGCTGATACGCCTGCAGGTCCACCACCCAGCACAACCACATCATATTTTCCAATACTTTCGATTTTTTTAGAAAACTCAATACTCACTTAAAATCATCCTTTAAAATTGAATGTGAATTCTTCCCAGGGAATATTAACAGCCTTTTTATCGCTTATTATTTCATCAACATGTATGAGCAAGGGAAAATCCTTGATGTTAATTTTGCCGTTTTTTGAAGCAACCTTTAGTGCGCGTGCAACACGTTCTGCCACAACCAAGGATTCCAAGGTGACACCGTTAAGCTCTGCCTTTGCTTCATCAATATTAAGACCTCTGCCTAAAAGTATTCCTACAAGTCTTGTTCTTCCGCCGTAAACTGTAACATAAAGGTCGCCGTAACCAACAGAAATATTCTCAAGCGTTGCCGCACCTTGATATTCGAGCAACTTGTACATTTCCTTAACCGCTTGACCGAAAATTGCTGCCTGTGAATTAAAATGAAGTTCACTGTCTATGCCAAACTGCTTTTGGTTAAGTCCTATTGTAAGTGCTATTCCAAGTGCATAACCGTTTTTAAGAGCAACTGCACTCTCAATACCTATAACATCGGTTGAAAGGCTTATATGATAATAATCGGTTGCCATTATGTTCTTTAACTTTTCAAGTGTTTCTATATCTTCACCGCAAAAAGCCACCTCGGTTTGGTCGTGAGCTACAAGCTCATAGCTGGTGCAAGGGCCACCTATGGAATTTATAGAAAGCTTTTTGCCTTTTTTGGCAAGCATTTCCTTCCAAACCTCGGGATAGGTTAAAAGTCTGCCGTCTGGAGTGTCCACCAAACCCTTTGTAACGGTTAAAACAGGTATATTTGAGGGAATTTTAGGTAAAACCATTTCACCAAACCAGTCAACACCAAAGCTTGATACACCACCGATAATAAGGTCACTTCCGCTTATTGCATCATCAATTTCATCGATCTGAAAATATTTAACACCAAGCGGAAAAGATTTATCAAATTTGGGATGTTTATTACTTTTTTTACATTCATCAATAATTTCTCTGTCGAGATGTGTTCCTACAAGTCTTACCTCGTGTCCGTTTTCTCTTGCAGGAAATGCAAGCGCCGAGCCCATCATACCCGAACCTATAATTGTTACTACTGCCATTTTGAAAACCTCTCATTTTGAAAAAGTTGTTGCAAACCTCACTATTATTTGCTAATATAAGTATAAATCATAACAAAATTTAGTCAATAGCTGGCACAAATATTGGAAAGATGAAAAAGTTTTTTCATTTTGAGGTAACTTTATGAACATAACAAGCAGACAACAGGAAATTTTAGACTTCCTATTACCAAGGCATTTTGCCTCGATTACGGAGCTTGCCAAAGCTTTATATACAAGCGGTGCTACAGTGCGCAGAGAAATTAAGAAATTAGAGGACATGGGTATTTTAAAATCGGTTTACGGCGGTGTAATGCTTGCCGAGTATGACAAAGAGCCCGTACCGATCACTTTAAGAGACAGCGACAATTCCTCCAAAAAAGAGATAATTGCCGCAAAAGCCGCAACGCTTATAAGAGATAACTGTACTGTGATTTTTGATTCCTCCTCCACAGTAAGAAGACTTTGTAAGCATATACAAAACAAAAAAGGTATCACTGTTATCACAAATAATCTACGTGTTTGCGATGAGCTTAAAAACAGTAATATCAAGGTTGTTTGTACAGGTGGCAGTCTTATAAAGCGCAGAGAATGCTTTGCAGGGCATTTTGCAGAGCAGTTTATAAAAAGTGTTAAAGCAGATATGCTTTTCTTTTCTTCGCAAGGGCTCTCCGATAACGGCGATATTACCGACAGCTCCGAGGAAGAAATTGCACTCAGACGAGTTATGTTTCAAAGTGCAAAGGAAAAGATATTTTTATGTGACAGTTCAAAATTTAATACCGTATACCCTTATGTGCTATGTAATATAAAAGATATAACAAAAACAGTTTTTGACAATAATACTTAAAAAGTGCCCGAAATTTCGGGCACCTTTTTTATTTCGTTTTTAAATATTTATCAATAGACTTGGCCGCGGTTTTACCTGCACCCATTGCAAGAATTACCGTTGCGGCGCCAGTAACCGCATCACCGCCTGCGAAAACGCCTTCTCTCGTAGTCTGCATATTTTCATCAGCAATAATACAGCCCTTTTTATTGACCTCAAGACCGTCTGTAGTTGTTCTTATAAGCGGATTAGGTGATGTGCCCAGCGCCATTATAACCGTATCTACAGGAATTGTGAATTCCGAATTTTCTATAGCTACAGGTCTTCTGCGCCCCGATTGGTCAGGCTCACCAAGCGCCATTTCAACACATTCTATAGCCTTTACAAAGCCATTTTCATCGCTAATTATTTTTGTTGGGTTGCAAAGCAGCTTAAACTCTATTTTTTCTTCTTTTGCGTGGTGAATTTCCTCACGCCTTGCAGGCATTTCTTCTTCGCCTCTGCGGTAAATAACATAAACATGCTCTGCACCAAGACGTTTAGCACAACGTGCCGCATCCATTGCGACATTGCCGCCACCGACAACTGCCACTGCCTTTGATTTCTTTATGGGTGTATCATGGTCGGGAAGATATGCCTTCATAAGATTAATTCGGGTCAAAAATTCGTTAGCAGAATAAACTCCCACACTGCTTTCACCCTCAATTCCCATAAACATAGGAAGTCCTGCGCCCGAGCCTATAAATACAGCCTCATAGCCCATTTCAAAAATTTCGTCTACAGAAAGGGTTTTACCAATAACCATATTGGTCATAATTTCGACACCCAAAGCCTTTAAGTTCTCAATTTCCCCTGCAACAATTGCCTTTGGAAGACGAAATTCGGGAATACCGTATACAAGCACGCCGCCTGCGGTATGAAAAGCCTCAAAAATTGTAACTCTATAGCCGAGCTTCGCAAGGTCACCTGCACAACTAAGTCCTGCAGGACCCGAGCCTATAACCGCAACTTTTTTACCAACAGGTGCGCTGTTTTCTGCTTTTTTTGCACCGTTTTTAATATGATAATCAGCAACAAAGCGCTCAAGTCTGCCAATAGCAACGCTTTCGCCCTTAATTCCTCTTACACATTTACCCTCACATTGACTTTCCTGTGGGCAAACCCTGCCACAAACAGCCGGCAAAGAATTGGTCTCCTTAATCTTTTCATAAGCCGCTATAAATTCTCCCTTTGCAACAAGGGAAATAAATGAGGGTATTTTAACGTTTACGGGACAACCCGAAACACAAACAGGATTTTTACAATTTAGGCAACGTTCAGCTTCTTTTATAGCCATTTCTTCGGTATATCCAAGCGCTACCTCATCAAAGTTTTTATTACGAACAAGCGGCTCCTGCTCCGGCATTTTATTTTTGATTGGTGACATATCAGCCATTTAATTTAGCCTCCAATCTGCAAGCGTGGGCCTCTTCCTCACGGTAAAGACCGTTTCGGCGCATAAGCTCATCAAAATCAACCAAATGACCGTCAAAATCCGGACCATCAACACAAGCAAACTTGATTTCGCCGCCAACCTTAACTCTGCAACCGCCGCACATACCTGTACCGTCAATCATAATCGGGTTAAGACTGACTATAGTTTTTATACCCTTTTCCTGGGTAGCCTTTGCAACAAACTTCATCATAGGAATAGGTCCTATTGCGATAACCAAATCATAGTCATCTTTTGAAATAAGTTCCTTTAAAACATCGGTAACAAAGCCTTGTCTACCATACGAGCCATCATCAGTAGTAACAAAATAGTTACTACTTACACCGCGCATTTCTTCTTCGAGAATTACAATATCTCGGCTTCTGAAACCTGCGATAACGGTGGTATCAACACCCATATTATAAAGAGCTTTGGCTTGAGGATACGCAATAGCACAGCCGACACCGCCGCCTATAACGATGGCTTTTTTAGGATTTCCAAACTCGGTAGGCATACCTAAAGGACCTACACAGTCGGTAATAAACTCTCCTTTTTGTAGAGCAGCTAATTTTTTGGTTGTGAAACCAACCGCCTGAAAAACAATGGTAACGCTACCCTTTTCTCTATCAAAATCAGCTACAGTAAGCGGTATACGCTCACCCTTTTCGTCAACCCTTAAAATTACAAACTGACCGGGCTGTACTTTCTTGGCTATAAAGGGAGCAGAAACCGTCATTAAGGTTACCTGTTCATTTAGCTGCTTTTTTTCTAAAATTTCGAACATTAAAAACACCTGATTAAATTAAGTTAAAACTATAATATAACACTAACAAGAAATCAGCATTCTATTTTTTGCACTTATTTGCACAAAGCCGCTTTTAAAGCCTCTGCCTTATCGGTCTTTTCCCAGGAAAACTCAACATCTGTTCTGCCCATATGACCATATGCAGAAGTATTTCTGTAAATAGGATTGCGAAGCTTTAATGTATCAATAATTGCGGCAGGGCGTAAATCAAACACTTTATTTACAGCATCTGCAATTTTTTCGTCAGCTACAACGCCTGTACCAAAAGTATCAACCATAACAGATACCGGCTTTGCTACACCTATTGCATAAGCCAACTGTATTTCGCATTTTTTAGCAAGACCGGCAGAAACGATATTTTTAGCAACATAACGACTGGCATAGGCAGCACTACGGTCAACCTTTGTGGGGT
>JAZQKT010000116.1:0-11835 GCA_045542295.1 Acutalibacteraceae bacterium | reverse complement strand
ATTGACAAATATGTAATTATGCCGAATCACATTCATTTAATAATAAAAGTTTAAAATTCGGAACATAACGGTTTGTCGCAAGCCCCAAACTCTACAAACGCAATTATTCCTAAATTTGTATCATTATTTAAAAGGTTTTGTAATCGTGAAATTGGACATAACATTTTCAAACGCTCTTTCCACGACCATATAATACGTGGCGAAAAGGATATTTCAAAAATTTGGAATTATATTGATACCAACCTTCAAAAATGGAAAGAGGATTGCTTTTATATCGAAAACTAAACATATAAAAACGGACACATCAAAGGGCTAACCCTAAAAAAGATGTGTCCGAATTGTTTTATAAAAGAAAACGGGAGGGCACATAGCCCTCCCCTTACAAATATTTATTCCTCTGCGTTGTATTCTGCGATATAGGGAAGATTGCGGTAATCCTCGGCACAGTCAAGACCGTATCCTATAACAAAGTAATCGGGGATTGTGAAAAGTGAAATATCAGCATTAAAGTCAACCAATCTGCGAGACGGCTTGTCAAGCAGGGTCACAACCTTTAAGGAAAGTGGGTTGCGTGCTTTTAAAAGCTCTACAACATCACTCAAGGTGCGACCGGTATCAATAATATCCTCAACAATTATAACGTGATACTGACTGATATCCTGCTCAAGGTCCATTGTTATTTTAACAACACCCGAAGAAACAGTGCTGTTAAAATAGCTTTTGGCGCACATAAAGCCGATTTCACAGGGAACGGTTATTGCACGGCAAAGGTCAGCCATAAATACAAATGCACCCTTTAAAATACTTACCAAAAGAATTGGACGCCCATCATAAGAGGCGCTTATTTTTTTGCCCGCATCGGCTATTGCGGCATCAATTTCTTCTTTTGTTATGATTACTCGTTTAATTCTTTTATTGTATTCTTCTATACTAATATTACTCATTTTAAACATCCCTTTTAATTTATAATTAGCAGTAAATCTTTCTTTTAAAATTTTAGCACATTTATCGTTGCTTTGCAATGAAAAGGATGAAATTATTTAAAATTTGCGTATTTCAAGCGAGTCATCATCAATACCCTTTTCAATGCTTTTTATTACTATGAAGTAGCTGTAGTCTTGGTCGATTTTAACATTAACCCTGTCACCTATATGCTTACCCATAAGGGCACTGCCCAAAGGGGACTCCTTGCTGATGATTTTTTTAAACGGGTCACGGCGCAGAGAGGTGACTATTTTCACGCTTTCCTCGCAGTCATCCTCCTCAACGTAATAGGTAACGGTATCAAAAAGACCAACAGTATCGTTATCGCTTTTGCTGTCAATAATAACTGCCGTTTTTATCATATTCCGCAGATACCGTATTCGGCTTTCGTTTTTGCCGCGTTCACGCTTTGCGGCATGGTATTCGGCATTTTCCGAAAGGTCACCAAAGCTGCGGGTGAATTTTACCTCTTCCAATATTTCGGGGCGCACCTTTGTAATACGATACTCAAGCTCTTCCTTCATTTTCTTTATATCTATCTCGGTCAGTTCATCATACATAAAAAACACCGCCTTTAATATGAGTATATCATATTAAATTAATTATTTCCATACTAAAAAGCGGCGAATATTGACGAAAAAAGAAACCAATATATAATAAGGCGGTAAATTTTTAAAGACTTAATAAAAAATAATGAGCTTGGCATTCACCAAACCCATTATTTTTTCATTTAATATGCATATTAATCAATATAATCGCTTAATTTAAAGCCTGCCAGACGGATGTGCTTGCGGGAAACCGTATATGACATACGAAGCTCGCTGTCGTTTCCGTACTGAATAAAGGGATAAAAACAGCTTGACTTAATGTCGGATTGCAGAACAACCTTGCTGTTAGCAATATTTTCGGTATCAATTTTCACAATGCCGATATGCTCACGATTGGTAGGAGCATGGAAAAGATAAAGCTCTTCGCCGTAAACAATAAAGTCAGAGCGTGATTGGCAATCCGCAATTAAAACGGGTGTTTCCCATTTGTTTTCCTTTAAATCATAAACGGTTAAAAAACCGTATTTAACATCATCGTGCTGACGTACAAAGTAATAGCATTTATCGCCTATTACGTAGGTTGCGTTTTCCCATTTTGATTCATTGGGAAAATCGGGCTGTGAAACATATTCCCAAGTGATAAAGTCCTTGCTTTTTATAATGCAGTTAAGGTCACCGCTGTATGCACCGCTGTAATAATAGGTCTCACCGTTTTCGATTCTTGTTGAAAGCTTTTGCATAATGCCTATGTCACTGTACATAGTCTTACAGCCAATACCGTTTTCTGCAAAAGCAGAGGTGATGCCGGTGGTGCTGAAATCGTTCACGGTGTTTCCAACCTTAAAGCGGTTTACCTGTACATCACCCAGTGTCTTTGTAAGGATATCAAAGGTGCGGTAAAGTCGGTAATATTTACCCGAAATATTTGCAGTCCACAGAATGAAAAGAGTTGCATCATCCTTTTGCATAAGGATTGTATCATATACCATCTCAACCTTGCCATCATAGCAGGCATCGCCAACCGATTGAATATCAATAATTGTTTTATCATCGGTATTATTTATCGGGCAGTAGGCAAGACGTGCTGTTTGAAAGCTTGGGTCCTCTGCAGAGCCCTGTGTATTAGCATAATAAGACATATAGATTGTGTCTTTGGTGTAAATAAAGGTGGAAACGTGTACCATATGGTCGGTTTCTGCCTTTTCGAAATCGGCTATAAAACCTTTTTCAATATCCTTTGCAAACTGTTCCCCCTTTTTTTGTGCGGCTTCGGAAATATCGGTGGTGATAGTTGCCAGGCTTTCGCCGATAGGTGTGCGCTCTATATTGATGAGCGGCTTTTCGGTAACAATATCAGCGCTGAAAATAGTATTAGTGTTTGGCATAAAATCTCTCCTTTAAGTAAATCGGAATTTATACAAATAGGACTGCACATCACAAAGAGGCAGTCCTATTATAACACTCATTATATTATTAATCAATATAACCGTAATGCTTCAAGGTGGCTTTTAATCTGTCAACAGTTTCTTGGGGCAGATCAGAAAGAACCGGCTTGCGGCTGTAGCCTGCTTCAACTCCGCGCATTTTCAAGCCTTCCTTGATTATCTGGAGCCAAAGCACGTCACCGTTAGAATCAGCTTCAGAGAAAAGGTGGAGATAAGGCCAGATTAATTCTTCGTGTGCCTTCATGGCTTCTGCTGTTTTCTTTGCCTTTGCAAGCTCATAAACCTTTGCGTTCTCTGCAGGGAAAAGGTTACCTGTACCGCAAATCCAACCGTCAGTCCAGCAGGTTAAGCATTCAACGGGGCATACATCATAGCCGTAGAAAATGCTGAAATTATCATCAGTAAGGCGGCGAAGGTTTTGTTGACGGTATACATCAGCCTGGCGCTCTTTGATAGCATCAATGCAACCCTCATTATAAAGCTTTGCAATGAATTTATCATCCAACAAAACGGTTGAATAATAAGGATTATGATACATCATAACAGGGATATTGATACTGTCGTGTATAGTTTTGTAATGATTGTATAATTCCTTTTCGTTAGGTCCCATATACCAAGGTGTTACTGCCATAATACCGTCAGCACCGTCAGCCTCGGCAGCCTGTGACATTTTAACAACATCGCAGGTACGGTAAGCACCTGTAGAAGCAATTACCTTAAGACCGTTAGCGTGACCTGCTTCTATGTATGCTTTGTTAATTGCGATCTGCTCATCAACTCGAAGGGCGATCATTTCACCGGTAGAGCCCGAAGGAATAATACCGGTTACACCGTTAGCACCTAAAAATTTAGCTACTTCCTTAATTGCTTCAAAATTGATGCTTTCGTCCTCATTGAAGGGGGTGATTACGGGTATATAAATACCCTGTAACTTTGTTCTTGCCATTGTTTTTTCTCCTTTATATTTATTTTTATTGCTATTGCAATATTTTTAAAATAAGTTATAAAATCAACTTTACAAATCTGCTATAATCGATTACAATACAATTATAATTGCTTTTATGGATAAAACAATGCTGTATATTGCTTAAAAATAACACAATCTTGTGGAAGTGAGAAAATGTTTGAAACCAAATATGAAGAGTACGGGAGACTTTCGGAAAATATACCTTGTGTTTTTTTGCCCGATATTAAAAGAACAAAATACTTTTGTAACAAGCAAACCAATTGGCACGAAAATCTTGAAATACAGCTCTGTACTAAGGGCTGTGGATATGTTTTGCTTAACGGCGAAAGGTATGAAATGAAAAAGGGCGATATTATTGTTGTTAATTCAAATGTTGTGCATTATACGGGTGCGGATGAGGATATGCGTTACAACTGTCTGATTATTGATTCTGCGCTTTGTAGGTCTGCGATGATAGACCATACAGAGCTTAATTTTAAAACGCAAAACAACAGTCCTGTTATTTTGCAGGCTTTCGAAGAAATAGAAAAGGTATATAATTCCGAGGAGCTTTGCAAAACCGCAATTTTGCAAACGGCGGTGCTTAAAATTTTAATTGAGCTGAGGACGAATTATACCGTTTCACAAAATTGTGCTAAAAGAAACAGCCACCGATTTGAAGAAATTAAGAAAACAATTAAATATATAAGAGAGAATTACAGTCAAAAAATCACCCTTGATGAGCTCTCTAAAAAGGTTTACACCGATAAATACAGTCTATCTAAAAAATTTAAAGCGGCAACCGGCAGTACAATAGTTCAGTACATAAACAGCTACAGATGTGAAAAGGCAATAGAATTAATACGTGAGGGCAGTACTATTAACGAAGCGGCAATAAAGTGTGGCTTTAATAATATGTCATTTTTTACCCGAACCTTTAAGGGGTATACGGGCAAGCTGCCGTCTTGGTATGCAAAATAAAGGCTGTATTGATTTTTACAAGAAGCAGTGTTATAATAATTTGGCAAAAGTTTTTGGAATTGAAAAGTGGTTTTGGCTTGGAGGAAAAAATGTTAGCAAATTTTCATACACATTCGGTTTTTTGTGACGGTGAAAACAAATTAGAAGAAATTGTACTTTCGGCAATTGAAAAGGGATTTTCGGCTATTGGCTTTTCGAGTCACGGATACACCGATTTTGATACAAGGTACTGTATGACCGATACTAAAGGCTATATTAACGAGGTTAATGCCCTTAAGGAAAAGTACAAGAACAAAATTGAGATTTACTTAGGGGTTGAGGAGGATGCCTTTAATCCTCAAGACAGGCACGCCTTTGATTATATTATAGGTTCAAGCCATTATTTTAAAATCGGCTCAAGGTATTATCCGATTGACTCTAATTATGATTATTTTAAAGAGTGTCTAAAGGCTTTTGGCGGTGATACACTGCGCTTGGCCGAAAGCTATTACAGCACATTTTGTGATTACATTTTAAAAAGGCGTCCCGATATAATCGGTCATTTTGATTTAATTACAAAGTTTGATGAGCTTGATACCACACTTTTTTTAGGGGACAAGGAATATAACAAAATTGTTGAAAAATATCTGCGTTTAGCGCTGACAGCAGATTGTATTTTTGAGGTTAATACAGGCGCTATATCACGTGGCTACCGAACAGCCCCGTATCCTGCGGAGAATTTGCTGTACATACTGAAAAAAGAGGGGGGCAGGGTGATGCTTTCTTCGGATAGTCATTCTGTGGAAACGCTTGACTTTTATTTCAGCGAAACAGCAGAGCTTCTAAAAGATGTGGGATTCGAATATACATATACAATAAGGAACGGAAAATTTGTAAAGAATTATTTATAAAACCGCAACCGAGCAGAGAGAAAACTGCTCGGTTATTTTTATTTTAATTAAATCAAGTAAATCTTGTCGAAATAAAAAAAATTTTTTAAGTTTATTCGGTATACATTGAGGTAATAATTTTAACGAGAGTTACGGAGGTGCCTTAAATGTATAAGAATAAGGTTATAATTTGCGGGGTGGATACCTCAAAACTGCCGCTTTTAAAGGAGAAAGAAAAGGAACGGCTTTTAAAAGAGGTGAAAAACGGTAATACAGCCGCAAGGGAGGAACTGATAAACGGCAATCTGCGATTGGTTTTAAGTGTAATTCAGCGCTTTACCGCCAGAGGGGAAAATCTTGATGATTTGTTTCAGGTTGGGTGCATAGGGCTTATTAAATCTATAGATAATTTTGATATAACCCAAAATGTGCGTTTTTCCACATACGCCGTTCCAATGATTATAGGTGAAATAAGGCGGTATTTAAGGGATAATAATGCGGTTAGGGTGAGTCGCTCAATTAAAGACACAGCCTACAGAGCTATGCAGGTTAAGGAGCGGCTTATGGCCGAAAAGCAACAAGAGCCTACGGTTAGTGAGATTGCGGCAGAGCTTGGCATTTCAACTCCGGAGGTTGTGATTGCAATGGAAAGTATTGTGAATCCGATGTCTATTTATGACCCTGTTTATTCCGATGGAGGAGATACAATTTATGTGCTTGACCAGTTGGGTGACAACAACGATGACAATAACTGGTTGCAGGAGATAGCACTAAAGGAAGCTATAAAAGGCTTAAGTGAGCGTGAAAAGCATATTTTAACTCTTCGCTTTATGCAAGGAAAAACCCAAATGGAGGTATCACATGAAATAGGTATTAGTCAGGCGCAGGTATCCCGTCTTGAAAAGGGTGCGCTTGATAAAATTAAAGGCTAATGTCTTGATTTTGGTGGGCGGTTTTGCTAAAATATAGAAAAGACACTTTTGTTATGGCGGTGCAATATGCTTAAAACCGAAATTTTGGAGAGCTTAAAGCAAATTACCAATGAAGAAAAGGCTATTTTAAACGGTCAGCAAACGATTGACCGCAACCTTTATATGCAGGGCATGGATAATACCGTAAATCAAAAAAAGCTGCTGGAGCTTGGCAAGCTTATAACTATGCGTAAGCATACAAGATTTGTTCATTTTCCGCCGCATACTCATGATTATGTTGAGGTTGTTTATATGTGCCAAGGTCAGACCACTCACATTATAAACAACAAAAAAATAACCTTAAGACAGGGCGAATTGCTTTTTTTGGGACAGAATGCAAGCCACGAAATTTATAAGGCAGGGGCAGAGGATATTGCGGTTAATTTTATAGTACTGCCCGACTTTTTTGCTGAAACTCTTCCTGCAATAGGGGACGAGGAAACACCGCTTAAGCAGTTTGTTGTTAATTGCCTTTGCGGTAATAATGAGGGTATAAACCACCTTTATTATAAGGTTTCTTCTGTTACCGAAATACAAAATCTGATGGAGAATTTGTTGCTTATTGTAATGGGGGATTTGCCCAACAAAAGAAAGCAGAGCCAAATGACAATGGCACTTCTTTTCATGCAGCTTTTGACCCATACCGAAAGCCTTGCCACCCAAACTCCCGAGGTAGAGGCGGTTTTTAAGGCGTTAAGCTATATTGAAGCTAATTATAAAAACGGTAGCCTTACCGAAGCCGCAAAGGAGCTTCATTATGATATAAGCTGGCTTTCACGTGAGATTTCAAGGAAAACGGGCAAAACCTATACTGATCTGGTGCAGGAAAAGAGGCTTTCGCAGGCGGCTTTTTTGCTTAAAAATACAAACCTAAAGGTGTCGGATATTTCTTTGGCGGTTGGGTATGAGAATATAAGCTATTTTCACAGGCTTTTTACAAAGAGCTATAAAACCTCGCCAAGAGGGTATAAAATTCAAAACCAATCTGCAAGAGAGGACAGTTTTTAACAAATATTAGGACCTACCTATTATGCTTTATTTGTGTTAAAATGAAAAAAAGCATAAAAGGGAGGTCTTTTTTTGAATTACTTTTTAGCTGTTGATATCGGCGCTTCAAGCGGAAGACATATTTTGGGTCACCTTGAAAACGGAATATTAAAGGTGGAGGAAATTTACCGCTTTGAAAATAATATAGAAGAAAAAAACGGTACACTTGTTTGGGATATTGAGCATCTTGTAAATGAGGTAAAGGCAGGCATAAGGGCTTGCGGTGAAATCGGTAAAATACCTGCTACGGTGGCTATTGATACCTGGGGTGTTGACTATGTGCTTTTAGATGCTGGCAAAAAGGAAATTTTACCTGCGGTCTCCTACAGGGATTCCCGCACAAACGCAATACCCGAGGAAATAGATAAAATAATACCCAGGGCAGAGCTTTATAAAAGAACCGGAATACAGCCGATTGCTTTTAATACAATTTATCAGCTTTACTGTGATAAAAAATCGGGCAAGCTCGATGGCGCAAAGCACCTTTTAATGATCCCCGAATATCTTTCGTTTAAGCTTACGGGAGTTATAAAAAATGAATATACAAACGCCACAACCGGTGCTCTTGTAAATGCCAAAACAAAGGGGCTTGACACGGAGCTTTTAAATATGTTGGGAATTAAGACCGATATATTTAAAGAACTCTCCTTGCCTTGTGAGGTTGTCGGTAATTTAAGTGATGAGGTCAGCAAGGAAATAGGCTTTGATACAACGGTCATTTTTTGCCCTTCACATGATACAGCTTCAGCCGTTGCGGCGTGTCCTGTAGGGGATAACGGTGTATACATATCTTCGGGCACCTGGAGTCTTATTGGAACCGAAAATTCAGCACCCATTTTAACCGAAGCTGCTATGTGCGGCGGCTTTACGAATGAGGGCGGCATTAACTACCGCTACCGTTTCCTAAAAAACATAATGGGAATGTGGCTTTTTCAGAATATACGCAGAAATCTCAATAAAAAGTATACCTACGACCAAATGATGAACATGGCAATGGGCAGTGATTTTAAAGAAATAATTGACCCAAATGCCAAGGATTTTGTAGCACCCGATAATATGATTGAGGCAATAAGAAACTATTTGGGAAGACCTGACCTTGGTATTGCCGATGTGTTAAGCTCGGTTTATCATTCATTGGCAAGCTCTTATAATACGGCGGTTAAAACTATTGAACAGATTAGCGGTAAGCAGGTGGATTTAATCAATATTATAGGTGGCGGCAGTAAGGACATTTATCTTAATAAGCTGACCAAGGAATATACAGGCAAGCGAGTGCTTGCCGGCCCTACCGAGGCAACCGCCACGGGAAACCTTTTGGCACAGTTAATGTTCGCAAATAAAGATTTAAAGCTGGAAGATTTAAGAGAAATTATTAAAAAGTCTTTTGAAATAACGGAGGTTTAATTATGAGCAGATATGAGGAAGCAAAACAAATATATGCAAAGCTCGGTGTTGATACCGATTCAGCAATTGAAAAGCTTAGAAATGTGCCGATAGCACTTCACTGCTGGCAGGGTGACGATGTCCGTGGCTTTGACCAAAAGGTTGATGCACTTTCGGGCGGTATTCAGACCACAGGTAATTACCCCGGAAGGGCTACAACACCCGAAGAGCTGATGGCAGACCTTGACGTTGCGTTAAAGCTTTGTCCCGGAACGAAAAAGCTTAATTTGCACGCCTGCTATGCGATTTTTGACGATGAAAACGGCGGTTGGGTTGACCGTGATAAAATTGAACCCAAGCACTTTAAAAGGTGGGTTGATTTTTGTAAGGAGAGGGGACTTGGATGCGATTTTAACCCCACTTTCTTTTCGCACCCAAAGTGCGATCCGCTAACCCTTTCAAGTCCCGACCCCGAAACACGCAAATTCTGGATAGAGCACGGAAAGGCTTGTATCAGAATTTCCCAGTATCTTGCCGAGGAATTAGGTCAGGAGTGCGTAATGAACATTTGGACGGGTGACGGCTTTAAGGATATCCCTGCTGACAGAATGGGACCGAGAGTGCGTTATAAAGAGTCTATAGATGAGATTTTGAGTGAGCCTTTTGATTTTAAAAAGGTTAAGCCTTGTGTAGAATCAAAGGTTTTCGGTATCGGTGTTGAGGCTTATACCGTTGGCAGTGCGGAATTTTCGCTTACTTATGCCGCCGCCAACAGCACTAAATGTATTCCGCTTATGGATAACGGACACTATCACCCGACAGAGGTGGTTTCAGATAAAATTCCTGCACTGCTTGCCTTTTTCCCCGAAATTGCACTTCATGTTACACGTCCTATCCGTTGGGACAGTGACCATGTTGTTTTGCTTGATGATGAAACCAAGGAAATTGCAAAAGAAATTGTGCGTTGCGGCGGACTTGATGGCAGAGTAAAGATTGCGCTTGATTATTTTGATGCTTCAATTAACAGAATTTCGGCTTGGGTAGTTGGCTTCAGAAATGCTCAAAAGGCACTTTTAATGGCTTTGCTTACCCCCATTGACAGCTTAAAATCACTGCAGGACAGCAATAATTGGACCGAGCTTATGGTAATGCAGGAAGAGTTGAAAACACTTCCCTTTGGCGATGTTTGGGCAGAGTACTGCAAAAAATGTAACACCGCTTTAGACGGTGAATGGTTTATGACCGTTAAGGAATATGAAACGCAAGTTTTAGCAAAGAGAGGAAACTGAAAATGAAGGATATTTTAACTGCACCCTTTGTAGAAGAAATGAAAAAGGTCACCGCTAATATGTACCGTCTCGGTTGGGACGAAAGAAACGGCGGTAATGTTAGCTATATGTTGGAGACCGAACAGGTTGCCGAGTATCTTGATCTTGATAATGTTATAAGAACAATTCCTACAGGCTTTGACGCTACAGAGCTTATCGGCAAGATATTTATTGTAACCGGCACAGGAAAGTATTTTAAGAATATTGAGGGCGACCCCGAAAATAATCTTGGTATTATAAGAATTGCGTCCGACGGTACAACCGCAGAGCTTTTGTGGGGCTATAAGGACGGCGGCAGATTCACAAGTGAGCTTCCGGCCCACCTTATGAGCCACATGACAAGGCTTAAAAAAGACCCGCTTCACCGAGTTGTTATGCACACGCACCCCACCAACACTCTTGCCATGACCCATGTTCACGAGCTTGACGATAAGAAATTTACACACACAATTTGGGAAATGTGTACCGAATGTATCGTTGTTTTCCCTGACGGTATAGGCGTGCTTCCCTGGATGGTTTGCGGCAATAACGATATAGGTATTGCTACTGCTAAAAAGATGGAAGAATACAGACTTGTTGTCTGGGGACTTCACGGAATTTACGGCGCAGGCACAGATATGGACGAGACCTTCGGCCTTATTGAAACGGTTGAAAAGGCAGCCGAGCTTTATATGCTGATTGCACACCTGCCGCACATTAACACTATTCGCGATGAAGAATTAAAGGCAGTAGCAGATGCCTTTGGACTTGATTACAGAAAAGATTTTCTTAACTAAAGACAAAAACCACCTCAATGAGGTGGTTTTTGGTTTTTAGGTGTGGTGTTATTATTCCGGTAAAAGAGAGTTAACGATATATACGAAAGTAATAATATTAAATTTTTATTTTAGAAAAATCAAGCAAATCGTTAGGTGTTGCTGATAAGCACTTACAAATACAGGCTAATTCATAATCGGTTACTTGACGGTTATTCTTCTCGATTTTACTTATCATTTGCTGGTCGATATTTACATTCATAGTTTGCAGCTTCGCAGCTAAATTGCTTTGCGACAGTCCTTTTTCTTCTCTTAACTTTTTAAGATTTTCCGAAATAATATTTTTATTATCGTAATAACAGATCTTTTTCATAATATTATCATATCCTCAATACGTCATATTAACGTATTGACAATAACATATTTTCGTGCTATAATTACGTCACATTAACGTAGGAAGAAAACGGAGTTTCGCATCTTTAGTGTGCGAGACTTCGGTTTCCTCATTTTTTTATTAAGGAGTTTTGAAAATGAAGAAATTTTTATCACTATTGTTGGCATTAACTCTTGCTTTTGCT
>JAZQKT010000115.1:0-8667 GCA_045542295.1 Acutalibacteraceae bacterium | reverse complement strand
TCAATAGGCTCGCCGATTGGAAAAATTAATATAACCGACAATTTCCAGAAGCACTTGGAAAAATTTAAGCATACACTAGAAATTGCAAATATACTTAATTCACAGAATATGCGTGTTTTCTCCTTTTATATACCCGAGAATAAAGTTAAAGCCGATTATAAAAATGAGGTTATAGAGCGTCTGGGTAAAATGGGGGAGTTGGCGGTTGCAGCTTCTGTTAATCTTTGCCATGAGAACGAAAAAGGTATTTATGGTGATACTGCAGAAAGTTGCTTGGAGCTGTTTAAAGAACTGAAATTTTTAAAAGGAATTTTTGACCCGGCAAATTTTGTGCAGTGCGGTGAGGATACACTAAAAGCGTGGGAAAAGCTAAAGAACAGCATTTATTATATGCATATAAAAGATGCTAAAGCAAACGGTTCGGTAGTGCCTGCAGGATATGGCGACGGAAATATTAAGAAAATTGTCAATTCTTTTGTTTCTATGGGCGGAAAACACTTTACTGTTGAACCGCATCTTACCGTTTTTGAAGGTTTAAAAAGCCTTGAACGAGAAGGGGAGACTAGCAAAATCGAGTTTTCTTACCCTGATAGCAACGTGGCTTTTGATGTGGCTTGCGAAGCATTTATAAAGATTTTAGAGGAGTGAATTTGTTATGCAAATAGGAGCGCAATTTTATACTTTGAGGGATTATTGCAAAAATTTAAGTGATTTTGCAGAAACGTTAAAAAAGGTTGCAGATATCGGTTATAAAACCGTTCAGATTTCAAGCACCTGTGATTTTGAAGCGGAATGGTTAAAAGAACAACTTGAAATTAACGACCTTAAATGTGTAATCACACATACTCACCCTGATAAGCTAATTAACAATACCAAACAGGTAGCACGCGACCACACTGTTTTTGATTGCAATAATATAGGACTTAGCTATTATCCTTTTGCCGATGAAAAAAAGGATCTTAAAGAAAATTATGAAAACTTTTTAAGAACCTATAAGCCCGTGGCAAGTAAATTTAAAAATGAAGGCAAATATTTTATGTATCATAATCATGCTGCAGAATTCAGAAAATTAGACGGAAAAATAATTTTTGAAAGATTAGCGGAAGATTTTAGTGCCGATGAGTTAGGCTTTATACTCGATACATATTGGGTTCAGGTTGGCGGTGGCGACCCGGCCTTTTGGTTAGAAAAATTAAAGGGTAGAGTTCCGTGTATTCATCTTAAAGATTATGCTTATGGACAAAAACAAGCGGTTTTGGGTGAGGGTAATATTAACTTTGACCGAATTTTTGAAAAAGCAGAATCGGCAGGAACAGAATATATGCTTGTTGAGCAGGACGATTGCTACGGCGAAAATCCGTTTGAATGCTTAAAGCGCAGTTATAATTATCTTAAAGCCAGAGGTTTTGAATAATGAAAAAAATCAGACTTGGAATAATTGGTATCGGCAATATGGGGTCGGGTCACGCAAGTAACATTAAAAGAAAAGAATGTCCCGATTTTTGCATAACCGCAATTGCAGATAAAAATTTAAGCCGACTTGAATGGGCAAAAGCTCAAGAATACGGCGAAAATATTGAGTATTTTGATGACGGTATTGCAATGCTTGACAGTGGTATTATTGATGCTTGCCTTATTGCTGTACCGCACTATGACCATACATATTTTGCTATTGAGTCTATTAAGCGCGGCATACACGTGATGGTTGAAAAGCCTGCAGGTGTCTATACAAAGCAGGTTCGTGAAATGAACAAGGTTGCCGAGAGCCACAGTGAGGTTGTTTTCGGTATGATGTTTAATCAGCGAACCAATTGTGTTTACAGAAAACTGCGTGAATTGGTGCAATCGGGAAAGTACGGCGAGATTAGGCGAACAAACTGGATAATTACCGATTGGTTCAGATCTCAAGCCTACTATGATTCGGGCGATTGGCGTGCAACCTGGGCCGGTGAAGGCGGTGGAGTTTTGCTTAATCAATGCCCGCATCAACTTGACTTGTGGCAGTGGATTTGCGGAATGCCCGTTTCTGTTCAAGCACATCTGCATTATGGTAAGTGGCACGATATTGAGGTTGAGGACGATGTTACTGCATACGTTGAATATGAAAACGGTGCTACCGGCGTTTTTATAACTACTACGGGTGACGGTAAAGGCACAAACCGTCTTGAAATTCAAATGGATAAAGCAAAATTTGTTATTGAAAACGGAAAGCTTACAATGCACGAGTTTGAGATGAGTGTGTCCGACTTTTTCAAAAAGAACACCGATCCTTTTGGGTTTATAAAAACCGAAGTTAAAGAGATTGAAACCGACGGTGAAAATCCCCAGCATATCGGTGTACTTAATGCTTGGGCAGATGCAATTTTAAGAGGCGGAAATCTTGTTGCCGACGGAAAAGAGGGAATAAACGGTCTGTTGCTTTCAAACGCAATGCATTTGTCTTCTTTTTTAGGAAAGAAAGTCAGTATTGATTTTGATGAAGAGTTGTATTATGATGAGCTTATGAAGCGTGTCGCAACTTCGAGGCATAAAGAGAATGTGACTACCGTTTTTGCAGATACCTCGGGCACATACGGCAGTCAAGAAAAGATAAAAGAGCATTATAAATTAAAATAACAGAGGTGTTGTTATGTTTAATTTCGACCAAAATCTCATAAAGATTACCGACTTTAAAATGATTGGTGAACTTCCTGATATATTTACCTTTAAAAACGGTAAAAAGCTAACAGACAGATCCGATTGGGAGAAAAGACGAAACGAAATTTTGGAGGATGCGGCAGGGCTTCAGTTTGGTGCGCTACCGCCTAAGCCCGATGTTTTAGAGGTTTACCCAATTAACAGAACCCCGCGTATGCAGTTTTTTAAAATTGTTACCGGCACCAAAGAAAAAACTGTGGATATACTGATGCTTGCGGTTTTGCCTGAGGGGAAAGGTCCTTTTCCTGCTGTTATAAGCGGTGATTTAACATTTGATATATTATATGACAAAGAGTACATCAACACCTTTACCGATAACGGTATTATGCCTGTATTTTTCAACCGTTTAGACCTTGTTGCGGATAGGCTGGAGGACTCTTTTAGCCCCTTATATGACATTTATCCGAATCGCAATTTCGGTGCAATTTCGGCTTGGGCGTGGGGATATTCACGTGCGGTTGATGCGCTTGAAAAATTAGGTATTGCCGACATGGACTGTATTGCTTTTACAGGTCATTCGCGCGGCGGGAAAACAGCCCTTCTTGCAGGCGCTTTGGACACTCGTGCCGCAATTGTAAATTCCAATGAATCGGGTGCGGGCGGCGGTGGTTGTTACCGAGTTGAAATTAAAGCAATTGACGAATTTGGTGCTTTGCAACGCAACGAAACGCTTGAGGATTTACATAAAAATTTCCCTTATTGGTTTAATAAGGATTTATATCAGTATATTGGCAGGGAAGACGAGCTGCCGTTCGATGAGCATTTTTTAAAAGCGCTTGTAGCGCCGAGAATATATCTTTCCTCTGATGCCGCAAGTGACATTTGGGCAAACCCTGTGGGCACGTATATCACTAACATTGAGGCTAAAAAGCTTTATGACTTTTTAGGTGTTCCCAATAATCTTATTTGGTATTACAGAAAGGGGACACACCGTCAAAAGCCTGAAGATATCGGTATGCTTGTGAATGTAATTAGGCATTATAAATTCGGCGAAGCTTTAAACAGTAATTTCTTTAAACTTCCATTTATTTTTAAAAGCTGAATTTTAAATTTTTGAATTTAATTCTATTAATCAAAATTTCAGAGGTGTTATTTATGAAAAATATTTTATACGGCAACGGTGTTAATGATGATTATCCTGCAATTCAGGAAATGCTTGACAGCGGTGTGTCCGAGGTTTGCTTGCCCGCCCCTAAAGAGCATTATTTGATAAGCAAAACTCTTAAAATCTATGGCGGTCAAACCTTAAAACTTCCGAGATTTACAACAATTAAGCTTCTGCCGATGTCCAACTGTGCAATGGTAGAGGATGATGACTTCTATACAGAAAAGGAAAATATCTGCATTGACGGCGGTATTTGGGATATGAATAATACGGAGCAAGAGCCGAATCCCTATCATTTTGCAGGCCGAGACGGTAAAACTTATTATGACAGACGCAAGGAAATTGGTTTCGTTCCTTCCACATCAAAGGCTTTCCCCGATATGTACACCGGTATTTGTATGCGTTTTTGCCGTGTTAAAAATTTAATTATCAAAAATCTTACATTCAAGAATCCTGTGACTTATGGCGCACAGCTGGCATACTGCGAATATTTCACAATAAGGGATATTGTGTTCGATTATACTGTTGGCGCTCCAAAGCTTTGGAATATGGACGGTGTTCATATTGAGGGTCATTGTAAATACGGTACCGTCAGTAACCTTAAAGGTGCTTGTCACGATGACCTTGTGGCAATAACCTCGGATGACGGTTTGTACGGACCGATTGAGAATATTGTTGTTGACGGCGTTTTTGCCGAGGGGTCGCATAGTGCTGTTAGATTGCTTTCTCACGGAATACCGGTTAAAAATATTAAAATTTCAAATGTTTACGGTAGTTATTATGTTTATTGCATAGGTATTACCAAATATCACGGCGGCGATGCCGACCGTGGATATATGCAAAATATTATTATTGATAATGTTGCCGCAAGTGCTACAAATGGCACAAAGGATGTTGCAGGCGGTAATTATCCGTTTATTTGGGTTGAGAAAGGACTTGACATTGACGGTCTTTCCATTACCAATGTAACACGTGAGGAAAAAACCTATAAAACACCTCTGCTTAAAATTGATAAGGGTGCAACGGTCAAAAAACTGCGAATTTCAGATATTTTTCAAAAAAGCTATCTTGACGGTGAGGTGCCGTTAAAGGTGATTGAAGGCGATGCAGAAATTTTAAGAGAAGAAAATATTATAAATGAATAATACAGTATCCCAAGATTCTTATATAGAGTTTTGGGATACTGTTGTTTTTAAAAAAATAGGCAAATAATAATAAAAAGTATTTACTTTAAAAAAATTTTGTCGTAAAATAAGAGGAGAATGTTTTTATAGGATGATTAGTGTGGCTATTGATAAAATTATTATTAAAGGTGCTAATGAGCACAACCTTAAAAATATTGACGTTGAAATACCTCGTGACAAGCTGATTGTTTTTACAGGGCTTTCAGGAAGCGGTAAGTCGTCTTTAGCTTTTGATACGATTTATGCCGAGGGTCAGCGCAGATATGTTGAGTCGTTGTCTTCCTATGCACGTCAGTTTTTGGGTCAGATGGAAAAGCCTAATGTTGATGCCATTGAAGGCCTTTCTCCTGCGATTTCTATTGACCAAAAAACTACCTCAAAAAACCCGCGTTCAACTGTTGGTACTGTTACCGAAATTTATGATTATCTCCGCCTTTTGTATGCCAGAGTAGGTATTCCGCACTGTCCTGTTTGCGGCAAAGAGATCAGTCAACAGACTACGGACCAGATTGTTGATACCGTGTTAAAGCTTGAAAACGGTACAAAATTTCAAGTTTTATCACCTATTGTAAAGGGTCGAAAGGGTGAACACGTAAAGGAGCTTGAAAATGCACGCAAGTCGGGTTATTCAAGGGTCAGAATTGATGGTAATATTTATGACCTTGCCGAGGAAATAAAGCTTGAGAAAAACAAAAAGCATTGGATCGAGGTTGTTGTTGACCGTCTTGTAATCAAAGACGATATTGCTTCTCGCTTGACAGACAGTATTGAAACTGCTGTTTCACTTTCGGGCGGGCTTGTAGCTGTTGATGTTATTGGCAGAGAAGAACTTCAGTTTTCTCAAAGCTACGCTTGTGACGAGCATGGTATAAGCATACCCGAGCTTACTCCGACAATGTTTTCCTTTAATAATCCCATGGGTGCATGCCCTACCTGTACAGGTATTGGAATGTTTATGAAAATTGATAAGCGCCTTATTATTCACGATGAAAACTTATCCTTGTTAGACGGTTGCATCAGAGCATCGGGTTGGGGAGTTAATTCTTGGTTTAATCCCGATGCCGGTTCAATTGCGGAAATGTATTATAAAGGCTTGGCAGAACACTATGGCTTTGATGTTAATACTCCTTGGAAGGAGCTCAGTGATACTGCAAAACAAGTTGTACTTTACGGTACAGGTGATACAAAGATTAAGCTTGTAAGAAATACTGTTTTTGGCGGCGGCACTTACTATGCGACCTTTGAGGGTGTTATTAATAACCTTGAGAGACGTTATAAAGAAACAAGCAGTGATTATGCACGTGCAGAGCTTGAAAGTTATATGACAGAGAGCGTTTGTCACGATTGCAAGGGAGCAAGACTAAAGCCCGAATATCTGGCCGTTACGGTTGGTGGTAAAAACATTAAAGAGTTTTGTGATATGTCGGTTGTTAAAGAGCTTGAATTTATTGAAGGCTTGAAGTTTGGCAGCAGGGACAGTATGATTGCAAAGCCGATTATGAAAGAGATTAAGGAACGGCTTAAATTTTTGCAGAGTGTTGGTCTTGAATATCTTGATTTATCACGTTCTTCAGGTACGCTTTCGGGAGGTGAAAGCCAAAGAATAAGGCTTGCCACCCAAATTGGTTCTTCACTTATGGGAGTTCTTTATATTCTTGACGAGCCAAGCATAGGACTTCACCAAAGAGACAACGAACGCCTAATCTCAACCCTTAAACGACTTCGCGATTTAGGTAATACGGTTATAGTTGTTGAGCACGATGAGGATACTATGCGTGCCGCCGATTATATTGTGGATATAGGTCCGGGTGCAGGTATTCACGGCGGTAATGTTATTTTTTCGGGTGAGCTTGAAGAACTGAAAAAATGTAAAGAGTCTATTACGGCAGACTATCTTACGGGCAGAAAACAGATACCCGTTCCCGAAGTTCGTCGCAAAGGCAACGGCTCATTCTTATCAGTTAAAGGTGCGGCAGAAAACAACCTGAAAAATATTAACGTTAAAATTCCACTAGGTACTTTTACCTGTGTTACGGGCGTTTCGGGCAGTGGTAAATCTTCCCTTGTTAATGATATTTTATGTAAGGTGCTTGCTAACAAGCTTAACAACGCAAAGACCATTCCCGGCAAGTATAAATCGATAGAGGGTATTGAAAACCTTGATAAAATAATTAATATTGACCAGTCGCCCATAGGCAGAACACCTCGTTCAAATCCGGCGACATATACCGGTGTTTTTACTGATATTCGTGAGCTCTTTGCCTCTACAAAGGATGCTAAAATGCACGGCTATAATTCGGGCAGATTTTCATTCAATGTTAAGGGCGGCAGATGTGAGGCTTGCCAGGGAGACGGCATTTTAAAGATTGAAATGCACTTTTTGCCCGATATATATGTACCTTGTGAAGTTTGCGGCGGTAGCCGTTATAACAGAGAAACGTTAAGTGTTAAGTATAAGGGTAAGAGCATTTTTGATGTTTTGGAAATGACGGTTGAAGAGGGCTATTATTTCTTTGAAAGTATACCGAAAATTGCCCGCAAATTAAAAACCCTTTGCGATGTGGGTCTTGGTTATGTTAAAATAGGTCAGCCCGCAACAACGCTTTCGGGCGGTGAAGCACAGCGTGTTAAGCTTGCGGCGGAGCTTTCAAAGCGAAGCACAGGAAAAACAATTTATATTCTTGATGAGCCAACAACGGGGCTTCATACAGCAGATGTTCACAAGCTTATTGAGGTTTTGCAACGTTTTGTTGAGGGCGGCAATACCGTTCTTGTTATCGAACACAACCTTGATGTTATTAAAACCGCTGACCATATTATTGATCTTGGTCCCGAAGGCGGTGACGGTGGAGGCACTGTTGTTGCAAGCGGCACGCCCGAAAAGGTTTGCGGATGTGAAAAATCTTATACAGGTCAGTTTTTAAAGAAAATTTTAATGGATTAATTCACATATTATTCACCAATAACTGCAAAGTTTGTTGTATTATATTGTTTTAAGAGGTGAGGGGATGTTTGGCTATATCAGGGCAGAGAAACCCGAATTAAAGGTTAAGGAATTTGAGATTTACAAAGCAGTTTACTGTTCGCTTTGCAAAGAGCTTGGAAAATCCTACGGTATTTTAGCTCGCCTTACCTTGAGCTATGATTTCACCTTTTTAGCCCTGCTTAATATGTCGTTAAAGTCGGATTGTCCCACCTTCCAACGAAAACGATGTGCCTTTAATCCACTGAAAAAGTGTAATTATTGCAAAGAAAGCAATGACCTTAAAATGCCCTCTGCGGCGGCAATGATAATGCTTTATTATAAAATTAAGGATAATATTGCGGACGAAAAAGGCTTTAAAAAAATCGGTTTTTATATGCTTTTGCCATTTTTTAGCTCTGCTCATAAAAAGGCGGCTAAAAATTATCCCCAACTGGAAAAGGCAGTTTCTGAATATATAATGCGCCAGTCAACACTTGAAGCTGAAGACTGTCGAGAGCTTGACAAAATTGCTGACCCAACCGCAAAGGCGCTTTCTGAAATCTTATCTTTCTGCAGTGAGGATGTCACAGAAAAACGCGTTTTGGAGCGTTTGGGATATTGTCTCGGGCGGTATATTTATATTCTTGATTCGGCTTGTGATTTAGAAAACGATATAAAAAATAATTCTTATAATGTTCTGAAATATGAGATTTCGG
>JAZQKT010000114.1:0-7217 GCA_045542295.1 Acutalibacteraceae bacterium | reverse complement strand
GAAAAGGGCTTTGATGAGGTTTACGGTGCAAGACCCTTAAGACGCGAAATTCAGAGCAAAATAGAGGATGCCTTGAGCGAAAAACTGCTTGACGGCAGTATTAAAAACGGTGATACCGTGGTCTGTGGTTTTAAAGACGGTGTATTTGAGTTTAATAAGCAATAAAACCTGGCATTAGAGAGAGTTTTAAAACAATATAAAACAACCCGAAAATGAGTTCGTCTCTTTTTTCGGGTTGTTTTTGTTGTCTTTATTGATTGTTAAATAAGCTTTCTTCCAAGCACGGTTTCAAAGGCTTCTGATGCGGCACCATTACCCCAGTCATATATCGTGAATTCGCCGATGCCGATACCACCGTCACCGGCGTGTCCGCTATGACCGTAATTTTCCATCATAAAGCCATAGTCAAGCTCGCCAAAGAAATCCCACTTTTGCTCCCACTGCTTTTTAGTGTGTGGATTTTCGGGACAGTACATCATTGAAAAACCAGCCCTTAAAGCCGCTAAACCTCTTTGCTTATATTCGTCGGAGTTAAGATATTTTCCGTATTCCATAATCATTGGTGCAAAGAGACTTTGTCTCGAATCGTCAAGCTCGCCGTCACAGTTCATAACACCGAAGCCGCCGATAACATTAATAGGAAGATTAGAGGGTTGATAGCTCGATTGTGTCATAAGCATTTCGTCAAGTACACGTCTGCCATTTATTAAATAGTAGTCATCATTAGTGGCTTTATAAGCTTCAAGCAGCGCAAGTGCGGTAAAATACATCGAAAAATTGCACTGTTTAAAGATTTGGTTGCGCTCTATTTTCTTGCCTACGTGGTCTATGAAAAGACCGCAACAGGACCAATAGGTTTCAAAGTCTTCCCAACGTCCGTTTGGAATAACATCTTTTATAACAGCAGCAATAGCTTTTTGTGCCGAATTTTTATATTTAACATTTTTGGTAATCTTATAAAGCTTCATAAGTGTTGCGGCACCCATAGAACTTTCGGGAGATTTATCAAGCACACCCATAGGAGTGCCGTCATCCTTAACCCAAGCGGGATAATATCCGTCAGAGTCCTGCATAGTTACAAGTCGGTCAGCAAAACGGGTGGCATAGCCGAGTAGTTCTTCGTCTTTTTCAAGCTCATCATACCAAACCAACATATAGTAGCATAAAAATGCCATATCTAAAATATGCTTTGGCGACTGTCCCGGTGCATTTGTAAACGGATTGCGGTTTGAATTATCAAAATGCTTGGTATCCCAACCCTTACTTCTAAAACACTTTCTGTCGCCAACCACCACCCATTCCATTTCGGTTGCGATTACGCTGTCAAATAATCCGTCGGTCTGGGGAAAGGCAAGTGCTAATTGCTTGGTCTTTTCGGCATATTTTAAAAGCTTGTTATCATTAGTGCGCTTCGCATATCTGTAAAGACCTGTTGCACTTCGAAGAGAGCAGAACCAAGCCTGATTCCAAATACTGCGCTTCTCTCGTTCGCTTACAGCACCTGTATAGTTTGGACTTTGAGCAACTGTTACGATAAATACGGGCGCACCTACGGTTTTACTGCCTAATTCGAACTCTTGCCAAACAACGTCTTTCCAATTATTAAATGCCCAGTTATATGTATGCTTAACATAAGCGGTCAAATCGGTCATATAGCCCAAATGCTTTTCGCTGTCGTCTTTTCCGTACATCGTCCAAAAGAAATCAAGCACCTCTCTGAAAGGATTTTCAAGCTCTTTGTCAAAGGTTTTAACATAAAAAGCAAGTGTGACATCGCCATTGTAGGTGGCACCCTCAGCCTTTTCAAAAAGCACGTGCGCAGAAACACGACTTTTTGACATACCCACAAAAAGCTTGTTATTAGGTGCGTCCAAATCCAAATACCACGAAACCTCTGATTTTTCAGCTAAACGCACATCGGGAATTACTATAAGCGACTTACCCTCGCCCATAACAATAAGGGCAGGGGTGCGGAAAATATGACGATCAGCAATATTATTTTCGTTAGGGGTAAGATGCGGTAACCAAAAAAAGCTGGGTTTAAAGTTTGGGGTAATTTCGGCATAGGTATCATCCTGAGCAATATTATCGGCAGTATAGCTTAAAGAAATACGGGTAAAACCATTTACGGTTTCTCGCTTTACCTTGCCTGCACCACCAAGACCTGTTTCTGAAATTTCGGTGATTATTGAATTATCTAAGCCATGTTCAACCTTATACATAGAAAATAGTCTCCTTGAAAAATATTTGCATAACTTTAGAGAATTTTACTTTTCATTATCTCTAAGAACACCTAAAGAACCGCCCGGATGACGTCTTATATAGCTTTCGGGTGTTATATCCGATTTTTCTTGAAGTAATACCGAAAGACACTGTAAAATATATGTTTCGGCTAAAATAGAGGCTCTGGGTGCGCGGTTAAGAACGCCGCCCTCGTGATTAACCCCTGCTGTAAGGCATACCTCGCCGAATTTACCAAGCCAGGAATTAGGATTTCCTGTAACAGCAATTACTCTGCAACCATTATTTTTAATAGCCATTGCGGTTGCCTTAAGCTCGGAGGTCTCTCCGCTGTTGGAAATGCAGATTACAATATCACCCTCACTCAACTGACCGCAAGAGCCGTGAACAGCCTCCGTGCCGTGCAAAAAGTAGGTGGGTGTTCCTGTTGAGGAAATAAGGGAGGCGGCATAACCTGCAATATGGGCGGGTTTGCCGATTCCTGTTATATGTAATCGGTTTCCTTTGGCTTTGGCATCAAGTATCATATCAGCCGCCGCTTTAAGACTATCTTTATCAATGTTTTCTACAAAGTTCGCAAATTCTTCCCGACTTATATCAATAAAGCTATTTAATACATCCATAATTATTCTCCTTTAAGGGTTTCAAAAATTGATGTGTCAAAACCGTTTTTATCCATTATTTCAAGCACATCGTGAAGCTCGGGCAAGCTTGTTTGAGCGCCCATTTTGGTAACAGTAATACCCGCGGTGCAATTAGCAAACTGAAGAGCCGACTTTATATCTGATTTAAGGGCAACGGCAGTACAGAAAGCACCTATAAAGCTATCGCCTGCGGCGGTTGGGTCTAAAACCTTTCCGCAGTCAACACTACTTGAATATTCAAGTGAAACACCGTTTGAATAAGCGCAACCTCTTTTGCCGAGTGTTATAAGTGCGTTGGTTGTGCCCATTTCGTGAATCTTGGCTATTGCACCCGAAATATCGTTTTCATTATCAAGAGCTATACCTGCAATATCTGCGGCTTCGTGCTCGTTGGGGGAAATGTATGTAAGGCAAGAAATAAGCTCTTTGGGTAGCTTGCGGTAGGGCGCAGGGTTTAACATTACGGGAACACCCTTTTGTTTCGCAAGCTTTGCTACGGCACAGTTTACATCGGTGGGTATTTCGTTTTGAAGTATTACAATGTCAAAGTCTTCTATTATATCTTTCAGAAAATCGATATCATCGGGTTTTAGTTCAAAATTACCACCCGGTACTACAATTATGCGGTTTTCGGTGCCGTTTTCATTGCTTTGAATCTGAACGTTACCAATAGCCGAGGGGGCTTTATCGGTGGTTAAGATATATTCGGTGTTAACCGAGCTTTTTTTAGCAGATTCAATTAGTTGCTTTCCGAAATCGTCATTACCAACCATTCCTACCATAGTAACGTCTGCACCAAGACGGGCGGCTTGAACCGCTTGATTTGCACCCTTGCCGCCTGCAGCAGTAGAAAAACCGTTGCCAATTACAGTTTCGCCCGCATTACAAAAACGCGAGGTAGTAACTATAAGGTCCATAACAAGGCTGCCAACAACCAAAATCTTTGGCTTTATATTCATTATTATCACTCCGTAAATGGTTTAAGCCGTGGAATATAGGTTATACTCCACAGCACTTTAAACATGGGTATTAGATTATTTCAAGGTCGTCTTTAGAAGGGAATTCGGGATATTCATCATCTAAATTATCAGAATACCAATAAGCCACAGAAGAAATATCGTCCTGCAAAGGCAAATATCTGCCACCGCTTCTCCAACCGAGAGCTTGAATTGTTACCTTGATATCTTCTTCAAAATAAACGGGATCGGTAATGTGCCAACGGTAAAGATTAAAGTAACGCTGTGCTTTATATGTATCATCGGTAAGCTCTTGCTTGTACATTCCGGCATAAGGGGTGGAAAATTCAATATATTTTCCGCCTGCATCAAAGTTATAAGCACCGCAGAAATAGTCTTCAGTACCTGTTCCGCAGATAGAGGGATATTCCTTGTCACCGTCGAGGTAGAACTTAATTTCACCTTCGCCCCACCATCCGTTGCTCTTAACACCCCAACGCATATAGGTGCCAACATAGTGACCTCGGCCCTTTATATTATCAAGGATTGTATAAGGGGTAGCATAGGGGAGCGGATTAGTGCGTCTGTACTGTGCGTGGAAATAAAGGCTATCCTTGGGGATTTCCTTTTCTTCACAGTCAATTTGATAATAAAGCGCACAGCTGCCGCCAAGATTTTGAACCTCAACACGGCAAGCGCTAAAATAAGGCATTTCAAAATAGCAGTTCATGCCTTTTCCGGGGTTCAAACACATAGCAAGGCTTGAAAGCTGACGGTATTCGTATTTTGCATTGCAGAAGAAATCACCCACGGGCGCTTCAACGGCAGGTTTTTTCTGACCGTCAAAATAAATGCGGAGTATTAGCTGTCGGCTACCGGCAGCATCGGTAAGCCAGATGTGCTTAATAGCACCCTGACCCTTAATGTCAGCAAGTACAGTTGTGGTACCGTCACCGGGGAGTACATAATACGGATTAACCTTCCAACCTGTACCTAAATCGCGTGCGGCATTTGCAGCAGAACCGTTTTCCAAAGTGGCCATACCGCCTTTGCCCTTTTCACCTGTTGGGTTTTCGGGGCACACCGAAAAGGTGCGGATATTCTTTTTTGTTGTTAAATTATTTAACATTAATAGCAACTCCTTGTAAGTTTATATTGAAATTGTAACCTCCAAGTGTTATGATGTAAATGCTATTTATTGATGTGTTTTTAACAATTCTTGCAGAGGTGAGGGAAATTAACGCTTTTGAAATTAACCCGTATATAAGATGTGCGTATAAGGATTCGGTGTTATCTGCGTTTTATCATATTAAAAAAAGAATAATATTTGATTACGAGTTGATTTATTTGAAAAGTGGCTCACTGCTTTTCAAATATGACGGTGTAAGCTACAACTGTGAAGAGGGGAAGTTCATTCTGATAAGACCTCAAATTCCGCACAGCTTCAGAATAGGTGAAACACCGCTCAGTCAACCTCATATTCATTTCGATATGGTTTACGATTCGTTAAGCCGCCATATACCTGTGTGTTTTAAGGATGAATCCGAGCTTACCGATGAAGAGAAGCTTTTTATTAGAAACGATATTTTCAGTGGATATCCCATATATCCTTTTGTGGAGTTTAGTGACAAGGAAGAGACGTTAAAACTTTTTAACAAGGTTGTGGATAGCGAAAACAACAGTTATCTCGTAAGAAAAGCGGCGCTTACCGAACTGATTTCGATGCTTATAGCGGATAATTTTCCAAATTGCCTTTCGGAAAATAAAAGCATTTACGGTGCGGCTAAACTTATAAAGGATTATATAGATGCGGCACAGGGAATTAATATGAGCCTTGACGGCTTTGAAAGTCAGTTTAATTACAGTAAGTATTATTTAGAGCGTGAATTTAAAAAGCACTACGGAATAGGACTTATTGCTTACCGCAACGCCAAAAAAATGCAGATTTCGTCAGAAATGTTAAAGAGCGAAAAGGTAAGCACAGTGGTTGAAAAATTGCATTTTTCTTCTATATACTCTTTTAGTCGTTCTTTTAAAAAACATTTTGGCGTATCGCCCACGGAATATAAAAAACGCAGTTGATATCAACTGCGTTTTTTGTCTAACGAATACAACCGGTATTGCGGTAGTCATGATTCAGTATGTGTTCAAGTAATGCTTTGCAACCAATGTTAACATCGTTTTCGGTTATTTCAAAATTGCCTGTATACCAAGGGTCGGCAACATCGTGAGGGTTATCTGTAAAATCTAATAAACGGAACACTTTATTTTCGGTGTCGTTGCCGATAATAAAGGAAAGATTTCGCAAATTGTTTTTATCCATACAAACGAGATAATCATAATAACTGTAATCACCTTTAGTTACCCTTACAGCGTGTTTTCCCTCGGTGGAAATTCCGCGCTTTAGAAGAAGCGCACGCACAGGCGGATAAACAGGGTTTCCGATTTCCTCATTGGAGGTTGCGGCAGAGGAAATCACAAAATCATTTTCCATTCCTTTGCTCTTAACCAATTCTTTCATCACAAACTCTGCCATTGGACTTCTGCAAATATTGCCGTGGCAGATGAAAAGTATTTTTGTCATAATTTTACTCCTCTTAAATTGATACACTTTTGGCTCCCTCTGACGAGGGAGCTGTCAGCGAAGCTGACTGAGGGAGAGATTTCTTAACAGCTAAATCTATATATTCACATACTCCATAAAAATTATTATTAATATCTAAATTACAAATTCGCAATACCATTAAATTCATATTTTCTAATTCTTTAGTGCGGGTTTTATCTTTTTCTTGTTGATCGGCGGTATAATGACCGCCACCGTCAAGTTCAATAACTAACCTTGCTTTTGCACAATAGAAATCTACTATGTAGTTACCAATAGATTTTTGTCGTTGAAAACGAACGGGATAATTCCTTAAAAATTCATACCAAAGTTTTCGCTCCCAAGGGGTCATATTTTTTCGGAGAGTCTTTGCAATGGGAATATTAGATTTGTTGTATTCTTTCATTTTTCACCTTTTCTCTCCCTCCGTCAAAACTTCGTTTTGCCACCTCCCTCGTCAGAGGGAGGCTTTGGTTGCCACAAAACATGTAGATACTATAACATTTTTTAATAAAAGTTTCAATTCTTTTTTAATTTATGTGTTACGGCAAAGGCGTACCCCAGGACCACTATATATTGCTTTTGTTTTACAAAAACAATATAGAACACAAACACCAATACTGAGTCGCGTATTGATATTTGTAGCAGAATATGATATAATCAACAGACTGATAAACTTGAATTTATGGAAATGAAAAATTAAAATGAAAACATTGATTTTTATATGGCCTATAACACTTTTAATAGATAATCTATTGCCGTTGGTTCTTGCAC
>JAZQKT010000113.1:0-12373 GCA_045542295.1 Acutalibacteraceae bacterium | reverse complement strand
GTAAAGTAATGCTTTTAATTTGCTATTATAACAAAAAACCTTGACAGATTTTTCTGTCAAGGTTTTTTAAGCTTTATGCACTTAAATAATATTTTACAAGTGACTGTAATAACGTATCACGGTCAATCCTGCGAATTAAATTTCTGGCATTATTATGAGTTGTAATATAGGTGGGGTCTTCCGATAAAATGTAGCCTACAATTTGATTAATTGGGTTATAACCCTTTTCCTTTAATGAATCATAAACCGTAATCAAAATATTGCGGATTTCCTGTTCTGTTTGGTCACCTATAGAAAAGGTCATAGTTCTGTCGTTCATAAATAACACCTCTTTGAAACTAATATATACATATATTGTATATCAAAATTTTAAAAAGTGCAAGTATTATTTTCGAAGCTGGGCACCGATAGACTCTAATTTTTTAATTATTTTGCTTGAAGCGTCCTCAATTTCTTTATCTGTGAGGGTGCTGTCTGCAGAACGAAGCCATACGCTGTAGGCAACACTCTTTTTGCCCTCGGGAATTTGTGAACCTTGATAAATATCGAAAAGCTCTGTTTTTTCAAGCAATCTGCCTGCTCCTGCGGAAATGGCTTTTTCAATATTACCAACAGGAATATCGGCGTCAACAAGCATTGCAAAGTCACGTTCAACTGCGGGGAATTTTGGAAGCGGCTTATAGGTTGTTTTGCGTTTTTCTATGGTAAGCAAAACATCAAGCTTAATTTCAGCAACATAAACCTTTTCTTCAATTCCGTATGAAGCGGCAACTGTCGGGTGAACCTCGCCAAAAGTACCGATTTCTTTGTTGTTTGCTTTAACAAGCGCTTGGCGGCCCGGGTGGAGATACGGTTCCGAGCTTCTCTCGTACTGTGTATGTGCACCAAAAAGCTTTGCAATAGCTTCAATCATACCCTTAAGTGTGAAGAAGTCCTCGTCCTTGCCGTAAATACCTATAGACATTGTGGCGAGCTCGTAGGGCTGTTCGGTAATGGGCAATTGTTTTGGGATAAAGCGCTTGCTGATTTCATAAAATCTACCGTCAGCAATCTTTTTGTTAATGTTTGTTGCAAGAACGGTCAGCATACTTGTTGTAAGCTGGGTACGCATAGTAGAATATTCGTCACCCAAAGGATTGATAATTTTAATTTGCTGTCTGCGCTCGTCATCCTCGTTGAGTAAAAGAGTATCAATGGCCTTTGAAGCAATAAAAGAATAGGTTGCAATCTCATAAGCGCCGGCACTGTTCAACAGCTTCTTTATTTTATCGGTTTTAATTCTTTCGGGTAAAAGCTTTCCTCTAACAATGTCTCCTCGCATAGCTGTGCCAATAATGTGGTCATATCCGTAAATACGCATAACCTCTTCTGCAAGGTCAGCTCTACCCTCAATATCATCTCTGATAGAGGGAACACGACAGGTGATTTCCTTGCCGTTGATTGTTGTAGGAAGACCTAAACGGTTAAGGATGGAAACTATAGTCTCGTCGGGAACATCAACACCGATAAGCTCCATAATTTTATCGGTGGTAACGGTTATAACTCTGTCCTCGGGGAGTCCCTCATTGCAGTCAATTGCGCCCTCGATTATATCGCCTGCATCAAGCTCGTAAATAAGCTGTAAAGCACGGTTTGCGGCATATTCAACGTTTAAAATATCAACACCGCGCTCGTATCTTCCGCTGGCTTCGGTACGAATACCGAGCGCACGTCCTGTGTGACGAATATTATCACGGCGGAATTTTGCGGATTCAAGGAATAAATCCTTTGTATCGTCTTCAATTTCACTTTCTTTACCACCCATAATACCGGCAAGGCAAGAGGGTTTTTCACCGTCTGCAATTACGAGCATATCGGGGGTTAGGTTATATTCCTTGCCGTCAAGCGTAGTAATGCTTTCGCCTTCAGCGGCATTTCTTACAATGATTTGCTTGTTTGCTAAATCGTTGTAATTAAATGCGTGCATAGGCTGACCTGTTTCAAGCATAACAAAGTTGGTTATATCAACAATGTTGTTAATCGGTCTCATACCAGATGCTATAATAGCCTTTTGCATCCAAACGGGGGATTCCTTAATTCTTAAATTTTTAACAAGTCTGCCGATATAACGGGGACAAAGGTCATAATTCTTAACATCAATGCTGATGTAATCATTTATATCTCCGCCAACGGTTTTGTATTCGGGGACAGGGGGTTTAAATTCAGTGCCAAGCACAACGCCGATTTCCTTTGCAACACCCAAGAAGCAGTTGCAATCGGGACGGTTTGCGGTGATTTTAAAGTCAATAATATAATCGTCAAGCCCTAAAACCTCACGCATATCAGTACCTACAGGATGAGTGTCCTTAAGAATAAGTATTCCGTTTACCGAAGCGCCCTCGTAATCAGCTTCGGTAAGGCAAAGCTCTTCACCCGAGCAAAGCATACCGTTTGAGGGAACACCACGCAATTTTCCATTCATAATGTGAGCACCGCAGGGAAGATAGCTGTCATTAAGAGCGGCAGGTACTAAATCGCCAACCTTAATGTTTTGAGCGCCTGTTACAATTTGCACTAACTCATCCTTGCCAATGTCCATTTGGCAGATTTGCAAGTGGTCGCTGTTTTCATGAGGTGCAATCTCGGCTATGCGGGCTACAACAACATTAACAAGGTTATCACCCTGTTTTTCAATACTTTCAACCTCGAAGCCTGCCATAACCATACGGTCGCAAAGCTCCTCTACAGGTACATTTATATCAACATAATATTTTAATGCTTTAAGTGAAATTTTCATTGCTTAAAACCCTCCTTTAAAACTGGTCAAGGAAGCGTTTATCGTTCTCAAATAAAAGACGAATATCGCTTATCTTATAGCGTGTAGTTGTAAGACGGTCAAGACCGATACCAAATGCAAAGCCCGAATATTCTTCAGGGTCAATGCCACAACTGCGTAAAACATTTGGATGAACCATACCTGCACCCAAAATTTCAATCCAACCGTCACCCTTGCAGACACGGCAACCCTTACCGCCACATTCCGAACAGGTAACATCAACCTCAACAGAAGGCTCTGTGAAAGGGAAGAAGGAGGGACGGAATTTAACCTTTGTCTCACTTCCGTAAATTTCGTGTGCAAACTGCTCAAGAATACCTTTAAGGTCACACATTGTAATGCCCTTGTCAACAACAAGTCCCTCAATTTGGTGGAAAACGGGCGAATGGGTAGCGTCAACCTCGTCAGCGCGGAAAACTCGACCCGGACAGATAACGCGAATAGGGGGCTTTCTGGTTTCCATTGTTCTTATTTGTGCGGCAGAGGTTTGTGTACGAAGAAGGATGTTTTCTGCAAGATAGAAGGTATCCTGCATATCACGTGCAGGATGGTCAGCAGGGACATTGAGACATTCAAAGTTATAATGGTCAGTCTCAACCTCGGGACCATCAACAACATCAAAGCCCATAGATTGGAATATGTTAATCATATCGTCAAGCACAGTGTTAAGCGGATGAAGCTTACCGGGTTTTAACTCCTTTGCAGGCATTGTTATATCAATGGTTTCTTCTTTTAATTTTGCCTCTTGAGCGGCGGCTTTTAGTTCCTCTTTCTTTTCTCCGATAAGAACCTCAAGCTCCTGTTTCGCTTCGTTAACCAAAGCACCCATCTTAGGTCTTTCTTCGGCAGATAATGAGCCCATCTGCTTTAAAATTGCTGTAAGCTCACCTTTTTTACCTAAATATTTTACTCTGATTTCTTCAATTTGGACTTCATCAGCAGCGGCGGCTATGGCTTCTTTGGCTGCTGCGCTGATAGAATTTAAGGTTTCTTTCATTACATTTCTTCTCCTTTTGCAAAAAAATAAGCTCCGCCTGTTAAAAAAACAGGACGAAGCAATAAAAATCTCCGCGGTACCACCCGTACTTTAAGCTCAAAGAGCAAACACTCTCCAGACCTTTAACGGAGTCAACCGTCAGCGCCTACTGTAAATTCAGCACTGCTGCTCAAAAGGGAACTTGGGCAAACACTTTTCTTATGCCTGATTTCAGCCTATGTCAGACACTCTCTTAAAGCTGTTATTTGCTTACTTTTCTTTGTCATCGCATTTATCCTAACTATTCTACCACTAAAAAACAAATTTTGCAAGAGTTTTTTATACTGTTTCTATTTATTTTTGCTGATAAATCGTTGACAATGTTTTTTATTAATGCTATATTTAACTCGGTAAAGAAATAGGTAAGGTGAGTTGATATTATGGATAAGGGAATTTTTAAAACCGCAAAATGGATAGGCGGAGATAGAGAATGCCAGTCTCCCATTATAAAAAGAGAATTCTCAAAGGATAATATTAAAAAGGCTGTTCTTTATGTTACGGGACTCGGTTATTTTGAAGCCAAAATAAACGGAGCTTCTGTTACAGAGGATAGGCTTATTCCGGTTGCCAGTAACTACGAACACAGAAATTTAGAAAAACTTTATTATCCCTTAAAGGATAATATTACCTTTAGAATTTATTACTATTCTTTTGATGTTACACATCTTTTGAAAAAAGGAACAAACACATTAACTATTCAACTCGGTAACGGTTGGTACAGACAAAAGGAAAGAATTGCCGAGGGTGAAACCTCTTTTTCTGATGACCTTAAAGCTATATATAAATTGGAGCTTTTATGTGATGACGGTGTTATTGAACTTTGCTCTGACGGCGGTGAGAAATATACCAACAGCGAAATAGTATATAACAATATATTTATTGGTGAAGTAATAGACCCTAATACCGATTTAAAAACCGAAAGAAATGTAAAGATTTTTTCTGACATAGAGTCAGAGCTTTCTCTCTCAAAGGGTACGCCCGATAGAATTATAAGAGCTGTAAAGCCAGTGCTTATCGGCAAAGTGAACGGCAAAAAGATATATGATGCGGGTGAGAATATAAGCGGTGTTGTAAGAGCCGAAATTTCGATTCCAAAGGGAGAAAAAGTCACTTTGAGGTTTGCTGAAAAAATAAAGAGCGATAACAGCCTTGATTTTCTGTCTACGGGAGCTGATTATAAAACAAGCTCGGGCATACCGCAGATAATGACAGATGTATTTGTATCGGACGGTACAAGGCGCTCGTTTACTCCAAAGTTTGTGTGGCATACATTCAGATACTTTGAGGTTGATGGGGAAGTTGACGATATTGAGGTGCTTGTAATTCACAGCAATACTGCCGTAACATCTACCTTTGAAAGCTCAAGCGAAGCGCTTAATTTTTTGTTTGATGCGTTTGTCCGTACACAGCTGATTAATATGCACGGCAGCTTTCCGTCAGATTGTCCCCATAGGGAAAGGCTTGGCTACACAGGTGACGGTCAGGTATGCACTACGGCAGCAATGCTTACTTTAGATAGTCGTGAATTTTACCGCAAGTGGATTGATGATATTCTGGATTCACAAGATAAAAATAGCGGTCACAGCCAACACACAGCTCCGCTTATGGGCGGTGGTGGAGGACCCGGCGGTTGGAGCTCTGCAATTGTTTTAGTGCCGTATTATTATTTCAAGCAATACGGCGAGGTGGAAATGCTCGAAAAATGCTATCCTGCTATGCGCAAGTGGGTTGAATATTTGAAATCACACAGTGAAAACGGACTTGTTGTGCGAGAAGAGGAAGGTGGCTGGTGTCTTGGTGAATGGAATACTCCCGAGAAGGTACAACTTCCGCCTGAATATATTAATTCTGTATATTTTATTAAGCTTTTAAAGCTTATGTCGGAAATAGCACTGATTATAAATAAAAATGATGAGATAATCTATTTAAAAGAGCTTGCGCAAAACGTAACAAGTGCTGTAAACTCAAGCTTTTGTAAAAACGGTTCTTATTTTGACGGCATTCAAGGTGCGGATGCATTTGCTGTATGGGCAGGAATTGCAGATATTAAAACCGCGCAAAAGGTATCACAAAGTTATGAGGATTTAGGACGCTTTGATACGGGCTTTTTGGGTACGGATGTACTTATGGAAGTTTTGTTCTGTTATGGATATGAAAACACCGCATTAAAGCTTTTGGAAAACGAGGGTGACTGTTCATTCCTTAAAATGAAAAGGTCGGGAGCTACTACCCTTTGGGAGTATTGGAGCGGTGGTAATTCCTGGGCGCATCCGTTTTTGGGTGGTTGCACACGCCAACTGTTTTCTTCTGTTTTGGGAATTACTCAAGACTCAAATTCCTACGGTTATGAAAAAATTGTGATTTCTCCGAAAATACCTGATGGTTTAAGATATGCCAAGGGAAGTACTCAAACCGTCAAAGGTAGAATTAGCGTAAGTTGGGAAAGAGAAGGTAACGGAATAAACTTTAAGGTTAAAATTCCTGATGGCGAAACGGGATTATTTAAGTATAATTCAAAATCCTGTTTATTCAAAAATCAGTTAGAGATTACTGTATAAAACAAAATCCGCATCGTTAAGATGCGGATTTTTTGTATAGGGTAGAGCAAAAATTATTTAATTGAGAAGACAACCCCGTCACAAGGCGGTATATTTTCAGGGTTACCGCGATAAATTTTATCGATTTTCTTGCCGTTTTGCAGAGTAAAACCTGATTTTTGAGGCTGGTTAGAATAGTTTATAAGTGTTACAAGCTCTCCGTTTTCGGTAATACCTACAGTACGGTTTGTTTTTCTTACATTCTTCTTTTTTAATACATCCTGTAAAATATATTCGTATAGTTTATAGGTATCACCGTCAAAGGCACTATTTTTTGAAATAAGCATTTCTTCCAACGGATAATTTATAAAATATACCTTACCCTTACCGTATTTGTTAAGTGTTACTATCGGGTCACCGTTTTGGTCCTTCGCCAATACAGAAGCGGTTATAGGCTCTAATTTTTGTTTTCTTTGTCTTGAGTAGGGAATAGTGCATCCGTCAAGAATAAAACTGCCGTTTTCACTTATTTCCTCTGTTTCAAGCACTGCCGAGCCTAAAAACTCCTCTCTTTCAGTAAAGAAGCCGTTGAGGTTTGAAATATAAAGGGTAGCACCGTCATATACTTTTTGTTTTAAATCTTCGTAATACTCTTTATAAAACCATTGGTCACCGTGTACCGAAGGCAAGAAATAAACGGGACTATCCGGTATTTTTTTATTTGGTGCTACATAGTTAAAGGTGACGCCTGCCTGTTTACCGAGAATAAAGGTCATGTAGGCTATACCCCAATGGTCCTGACCGCGTGAAAGCAACACTGTAGCATCAGCAGTAGGTTTTTTAATATCGATTGAGGCAGTGTTTAACCAATTTGCAAACTCACGCATTTCATCAAGAAAAGGCTTTGGCTTTTGCTCGCTTGTGAACATACCAAGCTCACGCTCAAGCATACTCCAGCGGTAGGGAGGTTTTTCTAAATGACTTTGCTCATTCATACACCACCACAGCAAGCCTTCAGCTCCGTGAGCCCAGTTTGAAATTAGGTTAAGGCGCATAAAATCTGCCGAAATTGAATCCTTGCATATATTAACACCAAGTGTTCCGATTTCTTCCACAAGGCAAGGCTTGCCTCCTATTGCACTGTAAAAATAGTTTTCACAGGTGGCGTGCATAAGGGCGCGTATGGAATCTATGGGGTCTTTAAGACAGTGGGGTACAAAGTAAGGATATGGGTGTGTAGTTAATATATCGGTACATTCGGCTTGATCGGATATGAGCCAATTAGCGTTTTCAACTTTAAGGCTGTGCATACCTGAAATTACGGGACGGCTTTGATCTTCGGATTTTATTGCATCCGAAATCATCGCACTCCAAGCAAAGGCTGCGTGTGAAGATGGAGCAGAAGACATACAGTTACATTCGTTGCCTAAATCCCAAGCGTAAATTTCTTTTCTTTCCTTAAATCTTCCTAGAAAGCCTTTAATAAATCGGCGTTCAAAGCGCAAAGCCAAGGGGTCGGTATATAAATTTTTCCCATAAAGTGCGGTGGGTATATAAAGCTTACCGCTCATCCAACCCGTCAACAAACCAACGATGAGTTTCAAACCGTATTTACCTGCCATATCGCAAAGCTTATCAAAGCGGAAAAGCATTTCTTCGCTTAAAAAGTATTCGTTTTCGGGTTCTTTTTCGCCCTCTGTCATATATTCACAAATTGCGCCTGCATATCCGAAAACAGGGATAATCGGCTGAAAATCACGCCAATTAGGGAACACACGCACGGTGGTAAGATTATTTTGCTTTAAAAGTTCAAAATCTTTTTCTATTTGCGCTTCATCCCAATCCTTCCACATATCTGCGCCGGCATTATAGGACCAATAGTTACAGCCTATTAAAAACTCTTTCATTTTAATTCCCCCATATCTTATAGAGTAAAATTACTTATATCTATATTAAACCTTAAAGTGATGAATTTTGCAAGTTTTTTTATAAAAAAATCAGCCCCAAATTAGGGCTGATTTTGAAGCTTATTTTATTGTGCCGGTTGAGGCTTCCTTTTGAATAACGTCATGTGCGCCGCCCTCAACAATACTTGTTGCGGAAACAAGAGTAAGCTTAGCTTTTTGCTGAAGCTCGGGGATAGTAAGCGCACCGCAGTTGCACATTGTGGATTTAACCTTGCTGAGTGAAAGACTTACATTGTCTTTTAAAGTGCCGGCATACGGAACATAAGAGTCAACGCCCTCTTCAAAAGAAAGCTTCTTGTCACCGCCGAGGTCGTATCTCATCCAGTTACGAGCACGGTTGGAGCCTTCACCCCAATATTCCTTATAGTAATTGCCGTTTATGGTTATTTTATTTGTCGGGCTTTCATCAAAACGGGCAAAATAGCGACCCAACATCATAAAGTCAGCACCCATTGCAAGCGCCAAGGTCATATGATGGTCATGAACAATACCACCGTCAGAGCAAACGGGAACATAAACACCGGTTTTTTCAAAATATTCGTCACGTGCGGCACAAACCTCAATAAGAGCTGTAGCCTGACCGCGACCGATACCCTTTGTTTCACGTGTGATACAAATTGAACCGCCGCCAATACCAACCTTAACAAAGTCAGCGCCTGCTTCTGCAAGGAACATAAAGCCATCACGGTCAACAACGTTACCTGCACCAACCTTTACAGTGTCACCGTATTTTTCACGTATGAATGCAATAGTTCTGGACTGCCATTCGCTGAAGCCTTCAGAAGAGTCAATACAAAGTACGTCAGCACCTGCTTCAATAAGGGCGGGAACACGCTCCTCATAGTCACGAGTGTTAATACCTGCACCTACTACATAACGCTTGTCCTTGTCAAGCAACTCGTTTTTGTTTTCCTTGTGTGCCTCATAGTCCTTACGGAAAACAAAGTATTTAAGGTTACCGTCTTTATCAACTATAGGTAAAGAATTAAGCTTATTGTCCCAAATTATGTCATTGGCTTTTTTTAAGGTTGTTGATTCGTCGGCAACGATTAATTTGTCAAGCGGAGTCATAAACTCGCTTACTTTAACATCTTTAGACATACGGCTTACTCTGTAATCACGGCCTGTAACGATACCTAAAAGCTTGCCGTTTGAAGTGCCGTCAGATGTAACTGCAACGGTAGAAAAACCGTTTTTCTCTTTGAGAACAAGTATGTCATCCAAGGTGGCATCAGGAGTAACGTTAGAAGCACTTACAACAAAGCCTGCTTTATAGGATTTTGCTCTTGCTACCATAGCGGCCTCATCCTCAATAGACTGTGAGCCGTATATAAAAGAAACACCGCCCTCACGCGCCAAAGCAACAGCCAAACGTTCCCCTGAAACCGACTGCATTATAGCAGAGGTCATTGGAATATTCATTGAAATAGCCGGTTCTTCGCCCTTTTTAAACTTTACAAGCGGAGTTTTAAGACTTACATTTGCAGGAATACATTCGGATGAAGAATAACCCGGAACTAACAGGTATTCATTGAAGGTGTGTGACACTTCTTTAAAATAATATGCCATTTAACTTACTCCTTTTATCATAATTTATTTTATTCATTATATCATTTTTTGCGCCAAAGTCAACCATTTAAAAATTATTGTTTAACTTTATACAAAAATATCCTCTTAATTGAACTCAAACAGTAAAAAATGCTTGCTAAATTCTGCATATAGTGATATGATATATATGTATTTTTATGTTCATTTTTAGTTTGTGAAAGGTAATACTTATGGATAAGATTTTTAAGAAAATTGTAATAGTTTTATCCTTGCTTTTGGCGGTTTCAATTGTTTTGGCGGCTTTCACCGTTCCTAAATTCAAGAAAGCAGGATATAAGCTTGATGTATTTTCATCCGCCCTTCTTGCAGAAAACATAAAAAACCTTGAGCTTAATATGACCTCAATTATTTATGTTAAGGATAAAAACGGGGAGTGGCAGGAATATCAGCGCATACACGGTGATGAAAACCGTATATGGGTTGGTATTGACAAAATACCGAAGAAGCTTCAAAATGCGTTTGTTGCTATTGAGGATGAAACCTTTTATGAACATAAGGGTATTAACTGGCGCAGAACTATGGGTGCGGTAGGTAACTATCTGTTTAAGTTCAATGAAACCGAATTTGGCGGTTCAACCATAACCCAGCAGTTAATCAAAAACATAACACTTGATAATGACAAGAAGGCCACACGTAAGATGCGTGAAATTGCACGTGCTTTACTTATAGAGCGTGACCTTGATAAAAAACAGATTCTTGAAGCATATTTAAATACCATTGCTTTAGGTAACGGTATATGCGGTGTTCAGGTTGCAGCAAATTATTATTTTAATAAGGATGTTTCGGATTTAACCCTTCTTGAATGTGCAACGCTTGCCGCAATTACACAAAATCCGTCGAAATATAATCCTATAACCGGTATGGAAGAAAATAAAGAGCGCCGTGATGTTGTCTTGAAAAAGATGTACGAATTAGATTTGATTACAGCGCAGGAATTTGCCGATGCATATCAAAAGGATGTCATAATTGATAATTCTCAAAAGGTGGATTTGGAGGCTGAAATTAACAATTATTTTGTAGATGCGCTTATTGATCAGGTAATAGCTGATTTGTCGGCAAAATATAACTGTACCGAGGATATAGCTTCCTCTATGCTTTATAACGGTGGTTTCAAGATATATTCTACCATTGATCTTGGAATACAAGATGCTATGGAGCAGGTTTATCTCAACACAAACAAATATTTTAAGCTGAAGGGTAAAAATTTACAGGGCGAAACTGTACACGCACAGTCTGCTATGACTATAATGGATTATGAAGGTCATGTTTTGGGTCTTGTCGGCGGTGCGGGTGAGAAAACGGTTAACAGAGGACTCAACCGTGCTACTGACGCTCCAAGACAGCCGGGTTCTACAATGAAGCCCATTGGTGTTTATGCTTTGGCGGTAGAGAAAAACCTTGTGCATTATACCTCAAAGGTGCCCGATAAGCCGATTGAAAACTACTATCCCGATGGCAAAAAGGGTCCAAAGGAATGGTATGGCTATTATAAAGGTAATATTACAATCGACTATGCTGTAAGAAAATCTGCAAACACCATCCCTGTAAGACTGCTTCAAGAGATAGGAATAGATACCTCATATAATTTTCTTACTAAAAAGCTTCACTGCAAGCATTTGACAAGTGTTGATAAAAATTTGGCATCCTTGGCACTCGGTGGTTGCGCTTACGGTATGACTACTACGGAATCTGCCGCTGCGTATGCAATTTTCGGCAATCAAGGAGTTTTCCATAAGCCTACAACATATTACAAGGTTGTAAACCTTGCAAATGAAAATGTTTTAGAATATAACCCCAAGGGCGAGCAGGTTATCAGTCCTGCTACAGCAACAATAATGAATCATTTACTGCAGGGCGTTGTTTACGGCAGTGAGGGTACCGGCAGTGGTATAAGAGGCTTTAATTATTCATTAAAAGCTTTTGCTAAAACAGGTACTTCAAGTGAATCAAATGACCTTTGGATGGTTGCCGGCTCACCTTATTACGTAGGCTCTGTTTGGTATGGCTTTGATATGCCGCAGGAAATTAGGAGTACATCGGCTGCCGCAACCATTTGGCGTGATGTTATGAAGACTGTTCATAAAAATCTTCCAAAGAAAAGCTTTGAAGACAGTGATGATGTATATAAAAAAGGCTCAGGTTACTATAAAAAGGGTACAACCCCTGATAATTATTCATCACTAAATGGGGGAGCGACCAGCAGTGAGCAAAGCACATCGTCTGCAACATCAAGCAATGTGACCTCCTCTAAACCGGTAACCAGTACGCCTTCGAGCAGCAGTCAAGGAGGCTCCTCCGAGGTTGCAAGCGGCGGAGATACCGGCAGTGAAACCACACCGCCCGATGGTGGTGGAGAGACTTCAAGCAATCCAAATGTTTCATCAGAGCCCGAAGGCGGAGGAGAAACACC
>JAZQKT010000112.1:0-3678 GCA_045542295.1 Acutalibacteraceae bacterium | reverse complement strand
TTTTTGTTTGGATTTTGGTGAAGACAAGCACATAAGGCTAACGCCTATGTGTGCGTATGAGCCGAAAGACATCTAAAAACCGCCCTTTAAGGCTGGTTCGAGTTTAAATGCTTTGGCTAGACTATTAAATTTGAGCTTGGTTGTTTTCCATAAGGCTTCTGAACTCTTCTCCTGAAATTTTTTCTCTTTCAAAGAGTATCTTGGCAACCTCATGCAGCTTGGGCATTGCGTTTTTAAGCAGCTCCAATGCCTTTGCATACTGATTCATTACAACGTTTTCGATTTCCTCATCAATTACGGCAGCAGTCTTTTCCGAATAATTTGGAGTTGAAGAGAAATCTCGTCCCAAGAACACCTCATTATTATCATTACCGTAGGTCACAAGTCCCAAACGGTCACTCATACCGTATTTAGTTATCATCTTACGTGCAAGATCGGTTGCGCGGTCAATATCGTTTGAAGCTCCCGTGCAAACATCGTCTTGAGTCAACTGCTCTGCCGCACGTCCGCCCAGAAGCGAGCAAATCTGCTCCAACATCTGATTTTTAGAAACGTGACCCTTTTCAACATTCGGAAGGTACATCGTATAACCTGCCGCCATACCTCTGCGAATTATTGAAATTTGATGAACGGGGTCTTGTGTTGGCAAGAAATAAGAAACTATAGCATGACCTGCCTCGTGATAAGAGGTTATCATTTTGTCCTTATCGTTAACTATGTGTGACTTCTTCTCTGCACCCATTACAACCTTAATTGTTGCCTCTTCAATCTCTTCTTGAGTAATTGCTTTTTTACCGTGGCGAACTGCCAACAAGGCAGACTCATTAAGAAGATTTGCAAGGTCAGCACCCGTAAATCCGGAGGTTGATTTTGCAATAGTCTTAAGATTAACATCAGGGCCCAACGGCTTTCCGCGCGAATGAACCTTTAAAATTTCTTCTCTTCCCTTAACATCGGGATAACCTACGGTAATCTGGCGGTCAAATCTGCCCGGACGCAAAAGTGCTTTGTCAAGAATATCAGGGCGGTTAGTTGCCGCCATAACAATAACACCCTCGTTAGCGCCAAAGCCATCCATCTCAACAAGCAACTGGTTAAGGGTTTGCTCACGTTCATCGTGACCGCCGCCGAGACCTGCGCCTCTCTGACGGCCAACAGCATCTATTTCATCAATAAACACGATTGCAGGCGCATCCTTTTTAGCCTCACCGAAAAGGTCGCGCACTCTTGAAGCACCCACACCGACAAACATTTCAACAAAATCAGAACCCGAAATTGAGAAGAATGGAACGCCTGCCTCACCTGCAACTGCACGTGCAAGCAAAGTTTTACCCGTTCCGGGAGGGCCCACAAGCAATACACCTTTAGGTATTTTGGCGCCTAATTCGTTGAACTTTTTAGGGTCCTTAAGGAAGTCAACAATCTCTGCCATTTCTTCCTTTTCCTCTTCAGCTCCGGCAACATCGGCAAAGGTGGTTTTCTTCTTACCGTCATCCTTGCGCGCCTTTGATTTGCCAAAGCCCATTGTTTTGTCTCCACCCATTGAGCCCATACGTCTCATAATGAAGATCCAAAAAACAATCATTAAACCAACCATAAATACGGTGGGGAGCAAATTGAGAATCCAAGCGCCCTCGCCGCCGCTCTTATAATTGTATTTTATCACCTTATCTGTGCCGTGATTTTTTTCATTGTTGTCCATAATATATTCATTGACATCATTATAAAAAATCGAAGCATCAGCTACAGTATAATGGTAGGTTTTACCGTCACTGCGTTTCACATACTCAAGCTCACCGTTATAAAGATTGAGTTCAAATTGTGAAACTTCGTTTTGCTTAATAAGATCAACAATCTCATAATACTTTGTTTCAGAGCTGTTTTTTGTAAAATGCGATACCGCCAGCATAGTCAGTATAAGCACTATGGGGATACCGATATACAAAAGTACGTTTTTAAAATTCTTCTTCAAGTGTCAGACTCCTTTCCTGTTTGCAAGATGTTTGCAAAAGGTAAATTTGTTTACTAAATTAACTTAATCTGTTTCGGTTTCAACATCAATACGCATAACCCTTTTAGAATTGCTGTTAACTGCAATTCTTTGAGCAACACCTATTCCGCAAACCCACAAAACGCCCTTATCGTCCGCTATAACGGGAAGATTTTCCCGCAAAGCCACCGGTACTGCACATTCATTATAAAGCTTATTAAGAGTTTTTGTGCAACCCCTGCCGCTTATTCTTATGCTATCTCCGGGCATTCTGGTTCTTACAACCAAGTTTCCAATAATTTTATCACAATCCAAAAGATTATTTAATAACAAATTATTAATTTTTTGCCTTTTTTTAAAAATTTGGTTTTCACATTCAGTTAAACCAACCTTATAGCTAACCCTTTTAGGGCATTCATTGTCCTCAAGCCAAGCAACCGAACCTACTGCCACAAAAGAGAAATTTTTGGGCAAGCTTGTCCTGCCGCCCTGCTTTGCAACATTATATGCTTCTTCAATGTGACTGCTTTCAGGGCTTATTTCAGGGTTTATTCTCTCAATATATCCCTTAATTATCCGCTTTGCGATGGCCGTATTTAAGGTATCAAGCCCGTCGACAGAAAGCCTGCCATCGGTCAAAAGTCTATTTTCTGTATCTTCTTCTGCAAAATTTTTAAGAAATACAGAATCCTCTCGCAAAACCGCAGAGCTTCTTAAAACAGTTTTTTCAACCGAAGGGTTAAGTTCTTTAAGTAAAGGAACAATACTGTGCCTTATTTTATTCCTTGTGTACTCGTCAGCCAGATTTGTACTGTCGGTCACAAAGGGAAGTGAATTTTTCTCACAGTATTCTTCAATCTGTTCTCTCGTGGAAAGTATAACCGGGCGAATAAACTTACCTCTTTTAGGCGGTATTCCGCAAAGTCCGTCAATCCCGGTGCCCCTTGTCAAATTTAAAATAACCGTTTCAAGATTATCGCTTGCTGTGTGAGCTGTAGCAACAACACCGTCATTTGCAACACTTTCCAAAAACTCATAACGCAGTTTTCTTGCGGCAAGCTCTGTGCTTATCCCTTTTTCCTTTGCAAAGAGAGGAACATCCTCTCTTTTCACTGTTATATCAATACCAAGTCTTTTGCAAAGTCCTACAACAAACTCTTCATCACGAAAAGCTTCATCACCGCGTATAAGATGGTTAAGATGTGCCGCTTTAACCGTTATCCCAAGCTCTTCTTTTAAGGAATAAAGCGCATAAAGCAGTGCCACAGAATCCGCTCCCCCGGAAAGGGCAACCGTTACCGTTTGAACGCCGCCCTCAAGGAGAGAAAACCTTTTAATAGCTTCTAAAACAGATTTTTCCATCACCTAAACACATCCACAGAAGTAAACCTTGTAAACTGACCGTCCCAATAAAGGTCAACTGTTCCAATCTCACCGTGGCGGTTTTTAGCAACGATACATTCCGCCTTATTCGGGTCACCTCTGTCCTCATCATCAGTCTTTTCGTTATCATAATAGGTCTCTCTGTAAAGGAAGAGAACTATATCGGCATCCTGCTCAATAGAGCCCGATTCACGAAGGTCAGAAAGTGCCGGCTTATGCGATTTTCCCTTTGTTTCTGTTCCACGTGAAAGCTGTGCGCAGGCAATTATGGGAACTTTAAGCTCTTTTGCCATAATTTTAAGATT
>JAZQKT010000111.1:0-23878 GCA_045542295.1 Acutalibacteraceae bacterium | reverse complement strand
GCTTTGTGCCATGCTTCTCACCTCGTATACAATATAGCAAAACAAAAAAGCAATTTCAAGTGATATCCCTCGCTCCGCTCAGAGTGATACCACGCCTCCGGCATGGTGATATTTCTGCTTCGCAGAAGTGATATTATATTCGCCCCTTAACTGCCCGAAGGGCAATATCACTCGGCTTTAGCCGAATATCACTGCGAAGCAATATCACTCGCCGCAAGGCGAATATAACTGAAAAACAGACTTGTTAAAACAAGTCGGTTTTTCTGGCAGGGGTAGAAGGACTCGAACCCTCACAAACGGTTTTGGAGACCGGTGTGCTACCATTGACACCATACCCCTATGTATTATCTTATTTGTGAAACATTGCTTGTTTGGTGGGGCGTTAGTTTCGGGTCTTAAAAACATTCCGGTGGAATGTTTTTAACCGAAAGTCCCTGTCGCAGAAAGCAAGCCTTGCGCCGCTTGATGCGTAAGCTTCCTCTTTTATGTAACTTCGAGGGAACAACCAAACTATTTCTTATTTTGCTTGTTTGGTGGGGCGTCAGGGACTCGAACCCCGGACCGACCGGTTATGAGCCGGTTGCTCTAACCAACTGAGCTAACGCCCCAAGCAAGCAAAAATTATTATACCATAAATTCTCGATTTGTCAATACCCAAATATCATTTTAGCCAAACTTTTTTACAAGTCAATAATTGACATTTATTGTAATTTTTAGCTTTATTTTTATTTTTTCTTTTTCATAAAACTCACTTTTTGAAAAATAACACTTGATTTTAGTGGTATTATATGGTAATATATGTAAGCAAAACATAAAGGAGGTAATATTTTATGGAAGAAAAGCTAAAAATCGTCATTGCTGACGATACAACGGAGTTAGGCAAGAATTGTGCAAAGGCCTTTGCAGGTTATGGTATGAATGTTGTACTCTGTGAAAAGGACGGTAGAAATGTGTTGGCAAAAATTAAGAGCGAAAAACCTGATATAGTGCTGGCAGATGTGTTTATGCCTAATCTTGACATTTTAGGCGTGCTTGAAGAAATTAAAGACTTAAACGCAAAGGATAAGCCAATGATAATGGCAATGTCCGGTTTTGATAATCCAAGGCTGGAAAAGGAAATGATTGAGGCAGGAGCAAGCTATTATTTCTTAAAGCCTTTTGATATTAATACCATGGCAGAAAGAATTATACAGCTTTCGGGTTGGAGAAACGAAAAGGAACCGTTGGTGGTTAAAAATAATGTTTTAACCGATCCCGAGCTTGAACTGATGATTACCGAAATAATACATCAAATTGGTGTGCCTGCACACATAAAGGGCTATCACTATTTAAGAGAAGCAATTATACTGTCGGTTAAAAACAGTGAAATTGTAAATTCGGTAACAAAGCTTTTATATCCAACCGTTGCAAAAATTTATGGGACAACCGCTTCGCGTGTTGAAAGGGCCATTCGTCATGCTATTGAGGTGGCTTGGGACAGAGGCGATTTAGATGTACTTAACGCATACTTTGGTTACACCATTCAAAATGACCGCGGCAAACCGACAAACAGCGAGTTTATTGCAATGATTAGCGACAAGCTTCGCCTTAAGCTTAAAATAGGTTGAAAACAAATGGACTGTCTCAGGGAATGAGACAGTCCATTTGTTTTTATCTTTCTTTTCCTATAAAGAATATTGCCAGTGTGCCGGGACCTGCGTGTGCCGCAATTACAGGGTCAATCAAATTGTAAACCACATTTTTAACACCGTAGCGTTTTTTGACCTCTTTGCCTATAAACTCTGCATCCTTTTCGCAATCCCCATGAACAATAAATATATCTTGATTTGCAACATTGATTCCTTTTTCCCCAACCGAAGCAATGAGATGCTCCATAGCGGCGGCGCGTCCGCGCGCCTTACCTGTTACATAAAGCTTTCCGTCGTTCGCTACGTGCAGTAGGGGCTTTATTCCGAGCAGCGTTCCGAAAACAGCACTTGTGCCCGAAAGCCTGCCGCCCCGTTTTAAGAAGAACAAATCATCAATTGTGAAAACGTGGCATATAGAAAGCTTATTATTTTCCAGCCATTCGGCAGTTTCCTCTAAAGTTTTACCCTCATTTTTAAGCTTTACCGCATAATGCACTGCCATACCCTGACCAAGAGAGGCGCAAAGCGAATCTACAACCATAATTTTTCTATCGGGATACATTTCTTTGTAATCTTCAGCAGCAAGCACTATATTCTGATATGTGCCCGACAGGCCCGATGAAAAAGCGATAATTAAAACATCATTGCCTTCTTCGAGTAATTTAGGAATTACATTATCACAATCACCGCGGCTGGCAAGTGAGGTTGTGATTGACTCCTTTTCTCTGAGCAGGCGGTAGGTTTCGGCAAAATCGGTTTTTTCACCCTTACGGTAGCTTTCATATTCATTTTCGCCTATACGGTATTTAAGGGATAAGATTTCAACACCATATTCCTTAATTTGAGCATCGGTAAGATTAGCACAAGAATCGGTAACAATTTTAAAAGACATAATAAAACTCCTTTTAAAAAAATAACTGTTATAATTATAATAATTCTTATTCACTCTTTCAATCTACTGTTAATTCTTGACATTCTAACAAAAAAATACTCACAGTAGAGTTAATTTTAAAAACTCTACTGTGAGTAGAATATAGGCTTATTTAAATGCTTTGAGTGCCTTATTAAGCGCAATTGTAAGCGGACGGTAAAGCAAAAAGGTTAAAACTGTGTTGCCTATGCAATGTGCCAGGTCAAACCCTAAACCGCTTATAATATAGCTAATTCCATAGCCTATGCCACCTATGAAAAAGTTTGGTATTGAGCATAGTGTGCCGAAGGCTATACCAAACAAACCCGAAATCATTATGTACAGCCAAACCGAATCAATCTTCCGCACCAAGCAAACTATCAGGCAAAGAATTGCCCACACATAAATATAATTAACTACCCAAAGAGATATTCCATAGGTTAATATTTCGCATCCTACAAACACATAAACCGACAAAAGCGATTTATACCCGAATTTTCGTGCAGTAAGAATAATTAAAAGCGAAACCAGCTCAATATTTGGTATGGTAGCCATAATTACCTGTGAAACATACATCAGCACACCTAACAGTGTGAGCAGTATTGTTTCAAAAAGCTTAAATTTAGCCGATTGTATATGTAATTTCAAATTCATCACCATCAGCAATAGGCTGATCGTTCATACCAACCGTTGTCATTTTTCCGTCCTTGGTTATGCACCACCAAGACTTATCGACACTGTAATCCGCCTTTACACCGGCAATTTTGGTATAAAAGCCGCTCTTATATTCCTTTTCGGTGATAAGCTTTTCTTCAAACATAGCATCACCTAAAGACTCGGCCTCGGTCTCAATTTCATATACCTTTTCGCTCTTGTCTGCGAACACTACGGTGACCGTAATTTCCTTTGTTCCTGTTGCGGTTTCCTCACAGCCTGTGATAAATACAGAAACCACCATTAGCATTACTGCCAATAAGCTAACCATAATTTTTTGTTTCATTTTAAAAAACTCCTTTGTATTGTGTCTTAACAACACCAACACAAAGGAGATATACGCACAAAAATAAAGCCGCAATACTTCGGCTAAACTTCGCTACATACACCGTCAATTACTCGTGACACTTTGTATTGGTAACTGACGGCGAGTATTCCGACTTATTATGCGAGGTTTCGGGTAACCAAAGCAAAAAATCCTTACGGGGAATCTGATTCGGGTTTGAATGCTGTGGCTAACCTCGGGGCCTTGCGTCTTCCCATAAATTCTACAGTGACATATTGCAAAGCCTTAACATAAATTACGGCGACGAGTTCGCAGAGGAATTTCACCTCTATTCCGGTTTAAATCTTTTTTAAAAAAAGATCCCGCCAGCCCTTGCTAAGCGGTATCATTTTAACACTTTACAAAATTAAAGTCAATATATTATAAATCAAAAACATAAAACTAAAGCCCTGCAATTTCTTCGGAAAGCCGCTCCCATTCATTCATAGCCGCATCAAGCTCAATTTCCAATTCCTCCTGCTCCTTTTGAAGCTCGGAAAGCTTAATGTAATCGGACATATTTTCATCCAATAAAAGCTCGGTTTTAATTCCTTCTATTTTTTCCTCTAAAACAGCAATTTTTTCTTCTGCTTTTTTTATTGCACGCTCACATTTTGCCCTTTCCTTTGCGGGAGTTGTATATGTTTTTTTCTCCTTAACAGCTTTAACCTCTGTCTCTTTCGTATTTGTCGGATTTTTTTGCTTTTCAAGGTACTCCTCATAGCCAAAGTTAAAAAGCTCGGTTTTTTGGGGTTTAAAATCAAGGACCTTTGTGGCTATCTTTTTTATAAAATAGCGGTCATGTGAGACGAAAATAACCGTTCCCGAAAACCCAAAAAGCATTTCCTCAAGCGTTTCCTTGCCCACAATATCCATATGGTTTGTAGGCTCATCAAGAATTAAAAAATTAGGGCGCTTTTTAAATATTTTACAAAGTGCCAAGCGCACACGCTCGCCGCCCGACAGTACATTTACGGTTTTAAAAACCTCTTCCCCTGTAAAAAGAAACGCGCCCAATGCACTTCTTGCCTCAAATTCGGTAAGGGTTGGAAATTCTGACATAAAATCGTCCAAAACGGTGCTGTCACTCATATACTGTGCCATTTGCTGATCAAAATAGCCTATACTTGCTCTGCCACTAAAACTAAAGCTGCCCGACAGCGCCTTAACATCACCGACAAGAGTGCGTATAAAGGTTGACTTTCCAAGACCGTTACCTCCGATAATGCCTATTCTGTCACCCTTTTCCACCTTAAGATTAACTGTAGAAAGCACCCTATCAAAGCCTACCGCCAATTCACTTACCTCAAGCATATCCTTTACACCGGCATCCAAGGGTTCAAAATCAGCGTGGAAGGTTTTTAAATCGTAGCTTTGGGGCGCTTCTATAGGCACTGTACGTTCGATTTGCTTGAGCTTTGACTGTGCCATAGCCGCCTTTGTAGCTTTATATCTGAATCTTTCAACCAATTCGTTAAGACGATCGATTTCTTTCTTTTGTGCCAGATAATCCTTAAGCTGTTGCTCGCGGACTATTTTTTTCTGCTCTGTAAATTTGGTGTAGTTTCCGACATATTTATAGGTCTTTCCGCGCTCAATTTCATAGACGGTATTTACAACATTATCAAGAAACATTCTGTCATGCGATACAACAACAAAAGCCTTTTTATAGCTTTTTAAATATTCTTCAAGCCAAGCTATTGCCTCAATGTCAAGATGGTTTGTAGGTTCATCAAGAAGCAAAATTTCAGGCTTTGAGAGGATTAATTTCAAAAAAGCAATTTTGGTTCTTTGTCCTCCCGAAAATTCATAAAGCGGCCTTCTTTTTTCCTCTTCACTAAAGCCGAAATGCTTTAATGCCGCCTCATACTCCCTCTCAAAATAAAAGCCGCCCAAATTCGTAAAGGTATCCAGCAAATTGGTATAACGCTTAATATTTTCTTCGGTTTGACTGCTCTCCATAAGTCTTTGAGCCGACTCCATACCTTCCTTTATCTCTAAAATTTCGGTATAAGCCGAGCGTATTTCCTCCAAGAGAGTAACACTGTCATCACTAAATGTTATCTGACTGAGTGAGCCGATTTTAGGTTTGCCCGAAATCGTGTAAAAAGCATCCTTATCACTATCACTTTTTACAATGCTGTACTCCCCTGCAATCAGCTTTAAAAGGGTTGTTTTTCCGCAACCGTTACGTCCCACAACTGCTATTCTGCTTGTGTCATTAACCTCAAAGTTTACCGAATGAAGTATTCTCTCACCCGATAAATCAACTACACCGTTTTGAATTTTAAGTTGCAAATAAACCACCCCTTTCTCTAAAATTTGAGCAGACTAAAAGTCTGCTCACCGGTCTACTTTATTTTTGCGTACTCTAAAAGAACATCGGCAACCTTTTCGGTAACTAAAACATTTTCAAAATAATATTCACCGTAAGCCTTTTTCAAATCTTCTGCAGTAACGTTAGAGCCGTATTCTTTAACACTGTCTTTTATAACCTTTTCTACCTCTTCGGTTGTGATTTTAATTTTTTCGGCGTCAAGCACAGCATATAAAGGCATTTGCTCCTTCATTAACGGATAGACCTGCTCCTCAAGTAGGGTTGAGTTGAATTGATCAAGCGTCATACCACTTCCGTTAACATAGCTTTTAAGGTCCATTTCGTATTTTTTTAAATTTTCTTCAATTATTGCCTGCGTTTGAGCTCTTATAATTTCTGCATCTTCTTTTGGGAAATCATTTACCGAAGAATTATTAATTAACTCTTCTAAAACAAAGATACTGTTAATTTTTTTCTTGATCTCGTTATAATACGCCTTAACGGATTTATAGCCAAGCTCTTTGTAGTATTCCTCCGGCTTGAGTGCAGGCTTCACAGAATTAATCTTAACAGTGAAAACCACAGCCTTACCTGCAAGGTCGGCAGAATGATAATCTGTCGGGAAGGTAAGATTCAAATCAACTGTTGAACCAATTTCAGCCCCTATAAGTCCTGTTTCAAAGCCATCAATAAAGGAATTAGAGCCGATAGTTAAGTCCTGACCCTCTGCTGTACCGCCTTCAAAAGCTACACCATCCTTTTTGCCGACATAGTCAATGTTGGCGATATCACCCAGAGCTACCTTTCCTTCTGTTACAGCCTCTTTTGCATTTAGCTTATTATTTATAACATCCTCCAAAAGGAGTGCCTCATAATTTTCTTTATACTCTTTTGTTGTGGTATCTATTGAAATTTTCTTATAATCGCACAGCTCAACATAATCTTCAAGATCAACTTTCTTATAAAGTATACGGTCTTTTTCACCGCAACCAACAGTCAAAAAAGCGATGGTAACAAATACCAGAATCAAACTTAAAATTCTTTTCATATTTCTTCTCCTTCTGCGCTTCCGAGCTCACCGTTGGAAGCCGCCTTTAAATATGCGTTAATAAATCCGTCAAGTTCGCCATCCATAACTGCATTAATATTTCCCGATTCAAAGCCTGTTCGGTGGTCTTTAGCCAAGGTATATGGCATAAACACATAAGACCTTATCTGTGAACCCCACGCAATTTCCTTTTGAACACCCTTTATATCCTCTATTCTTTCAAGGTGCTCGCGTTCCTTAATCTCAAGCAATTTTGATTTTAGCATTCGCATTGCCTGTTCTCTGTTTTGGAACTGACTGCGCTCATTTTGGCAAGCAACTACTATGCCTGTAGGTATGTGTGTAAGTCTTACAGCCGAAGAGGTCTTATTAATGTGCTGACCGCCCGCACCCGACGAACGGAAAACATCCATTTTAACCTCCTCTTCCCTGATTTCAATATCAGCATCATCGGTAATTTCGGGCATAACCTCCAAAGAAGCAAAGGAGGTGTGCCTTCTGCCCGAGGAGTCAAAGGGAGAAACACGCACAAGGCGGTGAACTCCCGATTCACTTTTTAAGTAACCGTAGGCATTTTCACCCTCAATAAGCAGAGTTGCATTTTTGAGACCTGCTTCGTCCCCGTCAAGAAAATCAAGCATCTGAACCTTAAAGCCGTGACGTTCGGTCCAACGGGTGTACATTCTCACAAGCATTGAAACCCAATCCATAGCCTCGGTGCCGCCAGCCCCCGCGTGGAAAGTAAGAATTGCATTGTTTTTATCATACTCACCTGTGAGCAAGGTTTGCAATCTTAACGCCGCAAGCTCATTTTCAAGCTCCGTAACAGAGGCTTCTATCTCTTCTATTAGAGACAAATCGCCCTCCTCGTCACCCATTTCAATTAAAACAGTTAAATCCTCATAAGAAGCACAAATTCGGTCATAGGTTTCAACCGTATTCTTAAGCTTTCCTGTTTTTTGCAGGATTTTTTGAGAATTCTCCATATTATCCCAAAAATCGGGTGCTGAAGCCTTTGTTTCAAGCTCTTCAATTTCGCGGGTGAGTCGGTCATAACCTAACGCATCCTTAAGATCACGCAATTCACCCTCGTTTGAAGTAAGCCTCAAACTTAATTGCTCAAATTCAAGCATACTTTACCTCCAATTTACTTTTCAAGCACAAATGCGCACCAATTATCCTTATAGCGTTCCTCTGCTACAGTGAAACCGCTTTGGCGCACCGCTTCAAAAATATCTTCTTTTCTTATATCAATTATACCCGAGATTATAAGAACTCCATCATCGGTCATAAATTGATGAACATCAGGGAGAAGTCTTATAATAACGTCTGCTACAATGTTAGCGCAAATAACTTCATACTTACCGCTTATTTTATCTGCAAGGTCACCCACCAAAAATTCAACCTTATCGGAAATATTATTAATCTCTGCATTTTCGGTAGCGGTTTTAACCGACTGTGCATCAATATCAACACCGACTGCATTCTTGGCACCCAAAAGCACCGATGCCAAAGCGAGAATACCGCTTCCGCAACCAATATCAAGCATGCTTGCGCCGATTTTAATTTTTCCCTCAAGCAGTTCAAGGCAAAGCGAGGTTGTGGCGTGCGTGCCTGTGCCGAATGCTGCTCCCGGGTCGATTGACAAAATTGTTCTATTATTTGGATTTTTATATTCCTCCCAGCTGGGAACAACCGCCAATTTTTCACCGATTTCTATAGTATGGAAATATTTTTTCCAATTTTCATTCCAATCGCTGTCATCTACACCCACAGCGCCAACCTCAAAGGGTATACCCTCTGCATTAAGGCGCTCTTTAAGAAATTCCAACGCTTCAGCCGCATTATCACATTCCGAAATGTAAATATGAATAATCGAGTTTTCTCTGTCCTTTGCTATCAGCTCTTCATCAATAAGGTCTATATGCGCTATATCCCAAGCCGATTGCTCTAAATCGGAATAATCCTCAATATAAATGCCGTACGGCACCGTCATATTAGCGATAGCCGCGGCAGTATCGGTAAACTCCTGCGGAATATTAACCGTAATTTCAGTCCAATTCATAATCCTTTACCTCAATAAAAAACATTCAAATTATTATATCACTTTTTACGTAAAATTTAAAGACTAAATTTTATTTTCGCTCAAATTTAAGGTTGTCATTCTGCCGGACCCCGAAATGCGCATTGGGCAAGCCACTCACAATGCAGCATAAGGTGTCATCATTTTTCGCGCATTCTTTGTTCGTCAAGCGAAAGTGAAAAGCTTGGTAAAAATTCTTTAATAAAAATATCTGCCTCGGGCATTTTTAAGCCCTCAATAGCCTTTAAAATAGTTTCCTTTGCCACCGCAAACTCGCGATTACCCATATTAAGCTCTTCTGTGCATTTTATAAGTGCAGATATTTTATCCGCCGCCTTAACAAGCTTTAAGGTAAGCTCATCGGGATTGTAAACCGAAAAGAACTCCTCCCTAAAATCCTGTGGGAGCATCTCCATAAGCTCTTTTTCTGCGGCAGACTCAATCTGCTTGTAGGCTGATTTTATTTCAGAGTTATAATATTTTATCGGGGTTGGCATATCCCCTGTAATTATTTCGGAGGTATCGTGATACATTGCGGCAACAGCCACAAAATTAGGGTCTGCGTTACCCTTTAAATATTTGCGGTTAATAATAGCCAGTGCGTGAGCAATTTGAGCTACCTCTAAAGAATGTTCGCTCAAATTTTCTCTCCTCGTATTACGCATTAGTCCCCAACGGTATATGTTTTTCATTCGAGACATCATAGCAAAAAAATGATTTTGCAAATTTATCGCACCTTTCAAAAATTAGCATACAAAGCTATTGAATATTATAAACTTTACTGATATAATAATATATAATAATATAAACACCTTCAAATATCAACATAATTTTAAAAAAGAGGAACTTTAGATGACTTTTTCAGAGCACAAGCGTTTGCTTTTAAGACCGGAAAAAGAAAAATATCTCTCAACATTTTTCTATTCCCTTTTGGTTGCAACAGCAATTTTTCTCCCCTACATCATATTGGGTGAGGGTTATTTTATTTTTTACGGTGATTTTAATGTTCAGCAAATCCCTTTTTATCAGCTATGCCATAAAGCTATAAAAAGCGGCAATATTTTTTGGAATTGGAATACCGACCTTGGAGCAAACTTTATAGGCTCCTACAGCTTTTATCTTTTGGGCAGTCCGTTTTTTTGGTTAACAATACCCTTTCCCAACAACTTTGTACCCTACTTGATGGGTCCATTACTAATCTTGAAGTTTGCTTGTGCGGCGCTGACGGCGTATCTGTATATACGCCGTTTCACAAGAACTGCGGATGCTGCCAGGCTTGGCGGAATTCTCTATGCCTTTTCGGGCTTTTCGGTTTATAACATTTTCTTTAACCATTTCCACGAGCCGATAATTCTTTTCCCGCTTTTGCTTCTCTCACTTGAATTGCTAATAACCGAAAACCGTCGTTTCGGTTTTGCTCTAATGGTTTGCCTTTGCTGTGTTGCAAATTATTTCTTCTTCTTTGGCATGGTGGTATTCACCGTTATTTACTACTTTGTAAGATTAGGCTCAAAGGCTTTCAAATTCAAGGCCTCCCGTTTTGGTGTGCTTGTGTTTGAAGCGGTGTTGGGCTTGGCTCTGGCCTCATTTTTACTACTTCCCTCTTATCTTGCGATTGCCGAAAATCAACGTATTGAAAGTCAGCTCCTCGGTTGGAATGCAATTATGTACGGCAAAGAGCAGATTTACGGAAACGTATTTCAATGTTTCTTCTTCCCGCCCGATATACCTGCGCGTCCCGTGTTTTTCCCCGGAGCAGAGGTTAAGTGGTCATCCTTGGGCGGTTGGCTACCGCTATTTAGTATGGTGGGTGTTTTTGTTTGGTTTGCAAACAAAAATAAGCATTGGCTCAAAAGAATAATCGGTATTTGTGTGTTTATGGCACTTGTTCCTATACTAAACAGCGCCTTTTATGCCTTCAATACCGCTTACTATGCAAGATGGTTTTATATGCCCATTTTGATGATGTGCCTTGCAACGGTTGTTTTAACAGAGGACTGTAAAATCAACTGGTCTTCGGGCTTTAAATGGGTGTTGATCATAACCGTTTCCATTACAGCAGTAATTGGACTGTTTCCTCAAAGAGATGCTCAAGGCAAATTGATTTTTGGTCTTTATTCTCAAGGCAGTGATAAAGAGGATAAGCTGATGTACTTGGGCAGATTTTGGTGCAGCTGCTTTATTGCCATTTTAAGCCTTGTGATTTTAGGCTTTCTCTTAAAGCTTTTAAAGAAAAACCGTAAGGCTTTTTATAACAGGGCTCTGGCTTTAGTCTGCGTTATTTCGGTAATTTACGGTAACGTTTTCGTTGCAAGCGGCCGTTCACATTCTTATGAACCAAAGGAAGTTGTAATTGACCAGCTTATAGAAGGCAAGGTTGATTTAGAAGATGACAGTAACTTTCGTATTGACGTTTATGACGGGGTTGACAATACCGCAATGTATTTAGAGCTGCCCGGAATAAACGCTTTCCATTCTGTAGTTCCGACATCAATATTTGAATTTTACGAATATATAGGGGTTGAACGTACTGTTGGCAGTCGCCCCGAAACCGATGTTTATGCCATACGTCCACTGCTTTCGGTTAAATATCTTTTAAACCGCGAAAACGGAACAAGCTTTGTAGATGAATACAGTCGCCAGCCTTTAATGACCGGTTATACCTACAAAATGACAAGCGGTGGGTACTATGTATACGAAAACGAAAACTATATCCCCTACGGCTTTTCTTACGATTATTATATGAGCTATGATTTTTGTGACGGATATGTTGACAGCTCCCGCCCGAACCTTATGCTAAAAGCGTTGTTGCTCACCGATGAACAGATTGAAAAATACGGCTATTTAATGAAAAACATTGAAGAACTGCCCTTTTATTCCGAAAATCCCGATGATATAACGCTTTCTATTTCCGGAGAAGCAATGGCGGCTGACTGTGAAAATTTACGCAAAACATCTGCCTACTATTTTGAAACAGATAATACCGGCTTTACCGCAAAGGTTAAGCGAGACAAGGAAGCGCTCGTCTTCTTCTCGGTGCCTTATGATGACGGTTGGACGGCTACCGTAAACGGTGAAAAGGCGCAAATCGAAAAGGTTAATGCAGGCTTTATGGCGGTTAAGGTAAATGCCGGCGACAGTGAAATTCGTTTTAGCTATATGACCCCCGGACTTTCAAGCGGTATAATCATCACTACAATTTCAGCCTTTATACTTGTTGTTTATGTAATTTCCTTCTCTATCTACAGTAAAAAACACAAGGACGATACAAGGTATCCCGAAGGCGAAGCGCTGCTTAAAGAATGGCAGGCTCAACAGCTCAACGATATGTGTAGCAGCCCTGTTCACGAGGGTACAACTGCCGAACAAAAAAAGAGAAGCTTTTTTGATGATGATCAAGCCGAAAAACTACCATCTGCCGAAAGTGGCTTTGACGGCGGCTTCAAAATCAATACCGACGCTTTTAACGATGATTCCAATGACAAATAAGCTTTTCTTTAGAGCCTTTTTGAGCAGAATATTTAAACTTGTAAATTTTTAAAAAATGTGTTAAAATAGTTTGATATTAATTTTAACACTTAATAAGGACTGATTAAAATGTGTCAAGAAAATATAATAGCCCCTAAAAAACGGGTTTTAAGCTGTATTCAACCAAGCGGTATGCTCACATTGGGCAACTATTTGGGTGCTCTTAAAAATTGGACTGCTATGCAGGATGAATTTGACTGCACCTTTGCTGTTGCTGATCTTCACGCAATAACTGTTCGTCAAGACCCGGCCGCTTTGCGATCACAAATCTATTCAACCTATGCCCTGCTTTTAGCTTTAGGTTTGGACCCTGAAAAAAATACGATTTTCATTCAGTCGCACGTGCCCGAGCACGCAAACCTTTCTTGGCTTCTTTCCTGCAATACGCAGTTTGGCGAAATGTCACGTATGACCCAGTTTAAGGATAAATCTGCAAAGCATCCCGAAAATGTAAACGTAGGTCTTTTCTCCTACCCTGTGCTTATGGCGGCAGACATCCTTCTTTATAAACCGGATTATGTACCGGTTGGCGCTGACCAAAAACAGCATCTTGAAATTGCACGTGATATTGCAGTAAGATTTAACAATATTTACGGTGATGTATTTACAATCCCGGAGCCTTATATTCCAAAGGCTGGCGCTCGTATTATGAGCCTTCAGGACCCTTCTAAAAAAATGTCAAAATCTGATGACAACCTCAATTCTTGGGTGGCTATTCTTGACGACAAGGATACTATTATCCGCAAGTTTAAGCGTGCTGTCACAGATTCCGATGCTTCGGTACGTATGGCAGAGGAAAAGCCCGGTATTTCAAATCTTATCACCATTTATTCAACCGTTACAGGCAAAACCGTAGCAGAGGTTGAAAAAGAATTTGAGGGCAAGGGTTACGGTGACTTCAAATTGGCTGTAGGTGAAGCCGTTGCCGATACTTTAGCCCCCGTAAAACAGCGCTATGACGAAATTATCAAGGATAAAAAGGCACTTGAGGTGCTTTATCGTGAAGGCGCCCAAAAGGCAGAGATAGTTGCACGTAAAACCTACTTTAAGGCAATGAAAAAGGTTGGTTTTGTAATATGAACTTTCCTCTTGCCGGCAATAGTAAAATTGCCCTTGCGGTGACAAATGCGCTGCGTGAAAACCGTTTGCCCCACGCAATTTTAATCGAGGGTGATATCGGCACAGGCAGACACACCTTGGCAAATTTCATTTCCAAAGCGGCGGTTTGCAGTGACACTGCTCCCCCTTGTGGCAGTTGTAAGCACTGCTTGCTCACAAATTCAGATAATCATCCTGATATTTCGGTAACCGCTCCCGAGGACGGCAAAAAGAATATTGCAGTATCACAGATACGAGCACTCCGTGCTGAAGCATATATAAAGCCACACATGGCATCCTGCCGTGTTTTTATAATTGATTTTGCCGATACCCTTAACGAGCAGTCCCAAAATGCGTTACTTAAGGTTTTAGAAGAACCGCCGGGAAGCACAATTTTTATTTTGATTGCCGAAAGTAAGGCTTCCTTGCTCGAAACAATTATTTCTCGTTGCGTGGTTTTAACGTTAAGCAACCCCGAAACCGAAGTCGCTTTAGATTACATTTCAAAAAATACCGAATTTGACGAGGAAGAAATTCTCTCGGCATTAGCCGCCTGCCAAAACAACATTGGTAAAACGCTTATGCTTTTAAAGGGCAATTCAGATACTAAAACCTCCTCTGCGGCAAAGGAGTTTTTAGATCAAATGCTGCGAGGCAACTCTTGGGGTATGCTTTCTGTAACTTCCCCCTTTGAAAAGAGCCGCACCACTGCCGAGCGATTTTTTAAGGATCTTAAGTATGCTGTCGCACAGCAGTTGCGAAAAAATCCCACAAGCTACAAAGCGCCCGCTTTGTCCCGATTTTATGATGAGCTTTGCTCATTAGAAAAAAGTCTTGCTACTAATATCAATCTTAGCCTTTTGTTCAGCCTCTTGGTGGCAAATGCAGCTGGAATTGTGCGCAAGTCTTAATTATCTTGGAGGTCTTTATGACAGAAGTTATATCCGTAAAATTTAAAGACGGTGGAAAAGCCTATTATTTCGACCCTGCAGGTCATACCGTGAATCAGAACGATGTTATTATCGTTGAAATGCAAAGCGGTCGTGAAATGGGTGTTGTAAGTGAGGGCAACCATAGCGTTAAGGATGAGGAAATTGTCCCTCCTTTGCGTAAAATGTTACGTAAAGCCACCGAAAAGGATTTCAAAAAAATTGAAGAAAATAAAGAAAAGCAAGAAGAAGCTCTGAAAATTTGTGAGGAAATGGTTCTTCGTCACGGTCTTGATATGAAGCTTGTTAATGCTGAATACTCCTTTGACTGCAGTCGTATCGTCTTTTTCTTTACTTCTGACGGCAGGGTTGATTTCCGTGAGCTTGTTAAAGATTTGGCGGCCTATTTCCACACAAGAATCGAACTGCGTCAAATCGGCGTAAGGGACGAGGCAAAAATGCTTGGCGGACTTGGTATTTGCGGTCAGCCCTATTGCTGTAAACGCTTCTTAAACGATTTTCAAACCGTTTCTATTAAAATGGCAAAGGAACAGGGGCTTTCCCTTAATCCCACAAAGGTATCGGGCAGTTGCGGCAGGCTTATGTGCTGTCTTAAATACGAGCAGGACTCTTACGAATACCTTAATGCACACACACCGCACGTTGGCTCAACCGTTAAAACAAGAGATGGGCTTGCAACCGTTACCGATGTTAATTTAATCACAGGTAATTTATTTGTAAAGCTTATTGACAGTGATTCTATTCCGTTTAAAATTCACCGTAATGACGTTAAATTGGTTTCAAAATTCAAAAAGAATGGCGAAAATAACCCCGAAAACGACAAAAAGGATTAAAATATTAAAAAATAGTTAGCTTTTTAATATTTTTCTTGCTTTTTAAACAGTTTGTTGTTACAATGATTTTAGGCGTTTTGCCAATTTTGAAAATCACGGCGGCGATAAACCGCCAGTTTATAAGGCATGGAGGTGTTTTTGATGGCTTACAAAATTTCTGATGCTTGCATTAGCTGTGGTGCTTGTGCTGCCGGCTGCCCTTGCGATGCTATTTCTGAGGGCGATACTCAATATGTAATCGATGCTGAAAAGTGCATTGACTGTGGTGCTTGTGCCGCAGGTTGCCCTGTTGAGGCTATTTCCGAGAATTAATTTTTACTTAAAAATAGAATCTCAGAAAAACGCCCGTAATCTTACGGGCGTGTCCTTTTCTCGACAAGGTTTTCTTGAACAGGTTTATCGTATATGATATAATGTTTTTATCTCGTAGTAAATCCGCAATAATCTTAATGTCGGGCTAGAAAGTAAAGTGTCGCACTAAATGGTGGCGAATTAAAAAAGGAGGTATTTTGTGGAAAACACAAAAACAATTGCAACAAATAAAAAAGCTTTCCACGAATACTTCGTGCTTGAAAGCTTTGAAGCCGGAATTGAACTTTCCGGCACCGAGGTTAAGTCTGTGCGCCAAGGCGGAGTTAATTTAAAGGATGCTTGGTGCAGCGTTGATGACGGGGAAATGATTATCAAGCAAATGCACATAAGCCCCTATGACCACGGAAATATTTTTAACCGTCCGCCTGCGAGAAACCGCCGCTTGCTTATGCACAAAAAAGAAATTATGCGGCTTTTTGGTGCAGTAAAGCAGGAGGGCTTGGCTTTAGTACCCCTTTCAATTTATTTTAAGGGCTCTCTCGTCAAGGTGCAGTTAGGTCTTTGCAAGGGTAAAAAGCTTCACGATAAGCGAGAAACCGCCGCAAAAAGAGATGCCAACCGCGCTATTGACAGAGCATTAAAGGAACAAAACAGATAAAACTTAACAACCTCTTCACTATTACATCTTACTTTTCACTTCAAATATGGGGATGTAAAGGTTTCGACGGGGATTTTGAAGTATTGGAAGCGAGCAGCGGTGCGGATCCGCTTTAAAAGCCGTATAAAAAATTAACTAACAACAATAACGTTGCTTTAGCAGCCTAATTAAGGCTGCTCATCCGACCGAAGAATACCACGGCTTCGCAAGGGTGTCAATTTAGTGGTGAACGTGAACGGCGGCATGCTCCCGCCGCCGTCACGGATTGGGAGCTACCAAGTATTGAAGCTTGACGTTTAGCGTCTTTACAAGGGAATTTAAACAAACGTCTGCGCTCGGAGACGCCGGTATGAATAGATTTTCGGACAGGAGTTCGATTCTCCTCATCTCCACCAGTAGCAAGCTGCCACACCCAATCCGCCCAAGCTTGTGCAAATATTAAGTTTGTACCACGAGACGTGAGTTCGGGTGCTGTACAGTATGCCCCACCAAAAAGAAACAGCCACAATTATGTGGCTGTTTTTTTCATTATATCTCTTATTTTAAGTGTAATTCACTCTTTATAAACTTTGCTCTGTATAAGTGGGACCATGTATTATAACGGTATCCTCGCCGAATTCGTTTTTGCCAAATTCAGCTTTATCTATTGCAACCATTCTCGGCAAGACTATATCGGGTGATTTATGGGTATGATAAACGCAAATAAGTCCACCGTCTTTATCGTAAGTAAAGCTATGATGTCCCGTGCCGTTGACATGCTCATTTCTTTTAAGAATCGGGTTTCCTTTAAGCTTTTTAAAGGGACCAAAGGGTGAATCGGAAACTGCGCAACCTATAGAATAATAAATACTCTGAAAATCGTTAACCGAATAGGTAAGAAAATATTTACCGTCTTTCTTTAAAACGAAAGGACCTTCGGCTGTTTTCGCCCTTTCTCTTACCTCCCAATCCTCCTCGGGATTTACAACAAGACGCTCGGTTTCCTCTATAATTCCATCAAGCTCGTCGTTCATTTGAGCAACAAAAATCTGATTTGCATGGTATTCTGTTTGATGTACATAATAAAGATATATCTTACCGTCATCATCCTTAAAGAAATGACCGTCGATTGCAGGTTTCTCACATATCCATTTTTTATTTTTTTGTTTAAACGGACCTAACGGTGACGAAGATACTGCAATACCGATATGCCAATTAGCTGTATATGCCATATAAAAAAGACCGTTATGATACATAACCTCGGGTGCCCAAAAGCCTTTTTCGCCTAAAACATCCTTCTTTTCAAGGCAAAAACCTTTTTCCTGCCAATTTGCAAGGTCATCGGAAACGCTTATAATATAACCTTTGTCCGAACAAGTGGTAGCATAAAGATAATATTTGCCTTCATGTAGCAAAACAAATGGGTCAGCAGCCTCGCAAACAGGATTGGTATATTTAATTACCATTTTAAACACCTCTAATTTTATTTTTTACTTTCCGCAGCTTTGACAGCTTTTAAAAAGCTTATCTATATCAAGGCTTTTTTCATCAGCGTTTTTTATGAAGCCTATCATTTTTAAAAAATCTTCGGGTACTGTATCTTCATAAAACGCATTCATAACACTGCGCTCTGCCGCAACGTGTAGAGTGCTTCTTAAAATTCCATCAGCCAAAGGCACATCATTTAACGGTTCAATATAATGAACTGTTATTTTTTTAGAATCCAGTTCATAAAGACAAAGTCCTAAATTCTCATCGCCGTTTTTGGCGGCAACGCATCCGCTAAATTCATTATAGGCAATGCCTTTTTGCGAGAAAATATCCATAATTTCAGTTTTGCTTTGTAATGGTGCTAATGTTATCATTTTAATCTTCCTTTGCGGTGGTGCCTATATTAGTCAGTCGGCGCATTTCTTTTTCGTTAAGCGGTCGCCATTTGCCTTGTGGCAGCATTCCAAGCTTTACACCTGCAATTTCGGTACGTTTAAGACGCAAAACCTCAAGCTGAACCGCCTCACACATTCTTCTTATCTGTCGGTTTCTGCCCTCGTGAATAATAAATATCAGTACCGTTCTGTCTGCCTTTCTTTCAGCAACAAAAACATCACAGGGAAGAGTTTTAACACCGTCCAGCAGGATACCCTCCTGCATTTTTAATAGCTTTTCATCGGTCACTTCGCCCTTAACCGTGACACGATAAGTTTTATTAACGTGAGCAGACGGATGTGTAAGGTCGTTTGAAAAGCTACCGTCATTAGTCATAATAAGCAAGCCCTCTGAATTACGGTCAAGCCTACCAACAGGAAAAACCTTGACACCCACATCCTTTACAAGGTCACTGACACATTTGCGATCCATTTCGTCCTTAAGGGTTGTAACATACCCTCTTGGCTTATGAAGCATTATATAAACCTTTTGATTTTGAACCACAACGGTTTTTCCGCTGACTGTAACTTTATCTCTTTTAGGGTCAACCTTCGCGCCTATTAGTGCAACTCTGCCGTTAATACGCACCTTACCCTGCTCTATAAGTTCTTCTGCCTTTCTGCGGGATGCTATCCCACATTCGGACAAATGCTTTTGAAGTCTTATTTTATTATCCTTCATTTATTTCTCCCATAAACTTTTAAATATATGTCTTAAATTTTCCAAAATCTTATCAACTGCAGAAGCTTTCGGCGGTAAAGCTTCAATATCCTTTGGGGCTAGGAGTTCTGATTCTTCTATAACCGTATCGCCCTTTTTGAAAACTGCCGTTCCGATAACTTCGCCCTTTTTAATTGGCGCGTAGACAAACTGCGGCAGATTAATTTCACAGCTAAAGTCAATATTATCAAGAAAGCTCACATCAAGTGTTTTTGCATTTATTAAAATACTTTCTTCTTTACCGCCCACAACCGCAACGTTATACTGCTTTTGAGGTGGGGCGATCTGCGCAGTTTTAATAGCCGAAAAACCGTATTCAAGCAATTCTTTATGGTCTGCCCAATCGTTAGGGTCGTTAAGCGTTACCGCAATAACATACTTGCCATCCCTTTTAGCGGCAGAAACCAAGCATCTGCCTGCCTTCTTGGTAAAGCCTGTTTTTATACCCACTGCACCCTCAAAGCTTTTAAGAAGCTTATTATGGTTAGTAAGCGTTCTTTTATAAGGCGGATTCCCGTAATTCAAAACCGCTGATTTCGCCGTAACCGCCTTGGCAAGCTCTTCATTTTGCATAGCAAATCTTGCCAGCTTTGCTAAATCACGTGCTGTGGTATAATGCTCCTTTGCATCAAGTCCCGACGGCGTTACAAAATTAGTATCCTTTAGCCCTAATTCTTGAGCACGGTCATTCATAAGCTTTACAAAACCGTCCACCGTGCCGCCCAAAATAAAAGCAATAACGTTTGCCGCATCGTTTCCCGATGCCAGCATAAGCCCGTAAAGCAGGTCATGTAGCGTAACCTTATCCCCTGCAAGCAATCCCATTGAAGAGCCTTCAACACGAAGCATTTCTGCGGTAACAGTAATTTCGCGCTCGAAATCCCCGGTTTCGCAAAGCAAAAGCGCCGTCATAATCTTTGTGGTGCTTGCCATTGGCAGACGCATATCTGCATTGTTTTCAAAAATAACTTCGCCGGTATCACCGTTTATAAGTATTGCACTCTTTGCCGATGTCCCTATTGCCGAGACATTAAAGGATAGCATAAGCACAACCGCCAAAACCGCACATATTAACCTTTTCACTTGCACCACCTCATCTTAAGTTTATTAAGACAAGGTGTAAAGTATTACTTAATCTTGAGTTTTGTCCTTTTTAGAAAAAAGCTCTTTAGCTTTTTCAATAATTTCGGGTGTCATATTAATTGCCTTTTCAACTGTAGTAAGCTCGTTATAAATAGGCATCATTTTAACATTATCGCCCGAAATCACAATAAACGCAACCGGCACAACTGTAACACCTGCACCGCCGCCGCCGCCAAAAAGCTCTGCTCCGGTTTTACTTGGGAAATCACTGCCGCCCGTTGCCAAGCCAAATGAAACCCTTGAAACCGGAATAAGTGTTATATTTCCAACCTCTATAGGCTTACCTGTAATAACCTCGGCATCAACCATACCTCTTAATTTTTCCATTGTGGTGTCAAGAATTCCTTTAATTTTACTTTCGCCCATCGTTTTCAATCCTCGCTATAAATTTTTTATACTGTGAATACACCTTAAATACTGCTGCAAGCAGAAAAAACACCCTTGTCCTTATTAGACCGCTAAACAAAAACCTTGATTCCGAAGATTCAAAATTACTTCTGATATTTATAGATTTATATTTAATATCAGCCAAACTTTCAAGACCCGAAAGCACAGGATAAGCTACCGCACAAACTCTGCCGTATTCAATGGCAGTTTTTGCGGCATCATCCTCGGCAACGGTTATATCAAGAACTGTTCTTTTAAATTTAATATGCTTTAAAAGCTCCTTAATATGCGGCAGTAACTCTTTAACAAAGCCAAAAATCTGCTTTACCGCACCCGAAAATCCATATTTTTCTTTAAGCCTTTTAAAAAGACCCAAAGCCTCATTTTCCTTTTTGGGAGTTTCCGTTTTTGAACTATCAGAGGTCTTCTTTTTGCTATTTCGTCCCGACTTATCCTTAAGCTTATAAACAGTTAGTCCGAAAAACCTTACACTTAAATGTAAATTCTCGCTAAAGCTTAAAGAAACATCCAACGGCAAAAACAAAACTGCCGCAATTATTAAAAGCAACGCTCCCACAATAATTAAAGCAATCAATCGATTTGCTCCTCTGCATCGTTTTCATCAGCAATTTGAAGCTGCTCGCCAACATCCTTCATATCGTTTTCGGTTTTAGGCAAAGGCGGCAACTGGGTCAAATCATCAAGAGAAAAGCATCTCAAGAAATTTTTGGTTGTTCCGTAAAGCAAGGGCTTACCCGGAAGCTCAAGTCTGCCGCGTTCTTCAACAAGACCTTTTTCTATAAGTGTTGTAACAACACTTGAACAGTCAACTCCGCGCACCTGTTCAATAAAGGCCTTGGTTACGGGTTGATTATAGGCAACAACCGCCAAAACCTCAAGTGCGGCAGATGATAACGGCGTTCTGCGTCTTATATCAAAAGCCTTTTTAATAAACTCTGCATACTGTGTTTTTGTAGCAAGCTGATAGGTGTTTTCCATTCTCACAAGCTCCAAGCCGCTGTGACTCTTTACAAGTTTTTGAGCCAACCCCTCCATAGCGTCTACCACTTCTTCGGTCTCTATTTCAAAAACCTGGGCAAAACGTTCTATAGAAATCGGCTCACCCGATGCAAAAAGCACAGCCTCAAAAGCAGAAATCAATTCTTCCCTGTTCATTTTTTATTATGCCCCTTAATTAACGTAATTTCCTGATTTTCGTTTTCACCCTCGATTTTAACTCTGTTAGCCTTGCAAAGCTCTAACACAGCCAAAAAGGTTGCTACTAATTCCGAACGGCTCTCTGCGGTTTTATAAAGCGAAATAAGCTTTTTCTTACCGCCGAAAAGCTTGCGGATAACAAAAACAATTTTAGTTGAAACAGATACTATTTTCTTTGCAACAATCTTTGTGAACGGTGCTGTCGAGGGCGGCAAGCGGCGCTTTCCCCTGCCCACGGCCGAAAGATATGAAAGATATATCACGTCACTTGTATGAACAAGCTCATAGGTTTTATCCAAATCAACATCAGCAGGCTTACGGACAAATTTGTCAAATCCATCCTGCATATTTGAAAGCTGCTTTGCCACCTGCTGACAAACCATATACTCAAGCAGCTCACCCGTAAGCTCCTCTTTAAGCTTTACAACCTCATCATGCTTGGGCAAAAGGCTCACGGTTTTAATGTATATAAGCCTTGAAGCCATTTCCAAAAATTCGCTTCCAAGCTCCATTTCCTCCTGCTCGAAAAGCTTAATTTGCTCCAAATACTGGTCAATAAGCTCTGTCAAAGGAATATCGTAAATATTAAGCTTATTACGGGCTATGAGCTGCAAAAGCAGGTCAAGCGGCCCTTCAAAGCCCTCTATTTTATAACTTAAAGTATTCTCCATTTGTTCACCTAAATAGCCCCAAATAATCTAAAGGGCAGTATTGCAATATTTGATAAGCCATTCATAAGCCCGGTTCTTAAGAACATAAGCGGTGCATCTAAAGCACCTGACCAAATCAAAACCAAGAGACCGATATAAATGAACTGCTCATAACGCATTAAGGCATAATACTGTCTATTCGGTAAAAAAGCCGCCAAAAGACGTGAACCGTCAAGCGGAGGAATGGGCAAAAGATTAAAAACTGCCAGACCTACGTTTATTTGAGCAATAAAAAAGAAGAATATATGAACATACTCCAAAAAAAAGATCTCTGTTTTTAAATAAAGGAAAAACGAAAGATAAACAAAAAACAGCGCTATTAAACCAACCAAAATATTAGAAAGCGGACCTGCGAAGGCGGTTATTGCCATATCTCGCTTTGGGTTTCTGAAGTTGCGATTATTAACCTGCACCGGCTTTGCCCAACCGAATCCAAAAAGCAAAATAAACAAAGCTCCGAGATAATCAATATGAGCAAACGGATTAAGGGTTAATCTTCCCTGCCAGCGCGGAGTATCGTCCCCCAATTTAACAGCTGCATAGCCATGTGCAAATTCGTGTACAGGCAGTGTTAAAAACACAACCACAAGTGTTGAAAGAATATAAATAATCGCATCAGCAAAATCTACTTGACCCGAAATCAACTCACTAAGCAAGTTACTTCCTCCCTATATTTCTATATAATGTATCAATTTATTATATAACATTATTAACTTAAATACAAGTAAAATATACAGTTAAAAATTTTTTAAACCTATTTATAACATTAATAGCTACAAAATGAATCTTTACATTTTCGTTTAGATATGATAAAATATATGCGCTACACGAATTCAATAAGATCTATGCGGAGAAAATACCTTGGTAAAAGGTGTTTCCTCTTATTTCCGCATAGAGAAATTCGTGTAGCAACGACCGAGGAAAGCACTTTTTCGGCACGCTCTTCGGGGCGTGCTTTTTTATTTGGAGGTATTTATGAAAAAATTAATTTGCTTGTTTTGCTCATTCATATTATCGTTATCCTTATATTCTTGTAAAAAGGATTATACACACGCTATCTACAATATAAAAATTTCCACAGAATGTATATACAATCAATCTGTAGGTAATGAATGGGAAGTAACGTTTAAGATGGATGATAAAAAGATCTCAAATAATGAGCAAATAATATTACCGCTTGATCTAATTACTACAAAAACCATAGTCATAACTATTATAGAAAATGATAAATACTCCGATGTATCTTCAAAGGATATAACTATAGATTTTAAAAACGCCGAAACAAAAACTACGTTTTTAACTATTAGAGAAAATAACGGAAGATATAAAGGTAACGAAGCAAAATGGAAAATAACCATTTCAGTAGAACTTATTAAAAAAATAGAAAGAGA
>JAZQKT010000110.1:0-10902 GCA_045542295.1 Acutalibacteraceae bacterium | reverse complement strand
GGAAAAGCAGGCCCTGTTGGTTTAGTAGAGGTAGACGGTAACTATTACTTTGCAGGCGGCTCAAGGGGTCAGCTTGCGGTTGATACCGTACAGTACGTATGGGAAGCTAATGGATTATTACCAAAAGCTAATTACAGATTTGATGCACAAGGTAAAATGTATGATGGGTTCTTTGAAAGAGATGGGGTTAAATATTGTTATATTAATGGCAGACCTGCCCCTGTTGGACTAAATTATATTGATGGTAACTATTACTTTGTTTTGTACGATGGTTCATTAATTGTGGATCAAATCTATTATGCCTGGGAGACTAATGGTCTTTCAATTAAAATGAATTATAAATTTGATTCTGATGGTAGGATAATTGAATAAAAACACCCCGATTCTCCTTAACGGGGAATCGGGGTGTTTTTAATTTAAATTTGAATTTTCAAGGGAAAGAATACTAAATGGTTAAAAAAATTTGCACAATAGGATCGGTGCTTTTGTTTGTTGGCATTGTATGCTTATCTTTTTTTCTTGATAAATCAACTAAAAGTGATGGATTTTTGCCAACAGAAAATGAAACGTTACTGTCTATTGAATTATCACCTATTGAAAACAATGTTGTGCTTGTAAACAGTGTTATTGAAAAGTGGTTAACTAAGGAATACAGTGCTCGAGATTTACATGAATTATATAGAGAAAAATTTGGGAGACTGGATTATCCTACTCCTTTAACAATTAAGTTTTCTGTTATCGGTTTAAGCCAAAAAGAAAAGATTGTATCGCAAATTGTTGAAATTTCAGAGAATAGTTCTTTTGACAGCCCAAAAATAATTAAGGTTGAAAATCATAAAAGCTATGCGACGATATACAATTTAAAAACAAATTGCAAATATTATTTTCGTGTCTCAGTTACTACTTCAAATAATCATACTGCTACTGCCGAAAGTTCATTCCAAACTGCAGATACTCCTCGAATTTTAATGATTGACGGATTAAGAAATGTTAGGGATATAGGTGGTTACGAAACAGTTGACGGAAAAGAGATTAAGCAAGGTTTGCTATATCGCGGTGTTGAACTTCACGGTACTTTGAGCAAGGATTATAAAATAACTCCTGCAGGTGTAGATGTATTAGTAAATGATTTGAATTTAAAAACTGAAATGGACTTAAGATGGCCTGAAAATGGTGGTGCAACCGTTCATGGAAGTATTAAACAGAAATACTATAAATGTGGTGTATTGTATAACGAAATTTTCACGCCGGAAGGCAAAGAAATAATTAAAACTATTTTTTCTGATTTTGCTAAAAAAGAATCTTTTCCTGCTTACTTACATTGTACATATGGAAGTGATCGTACGGGAATAATTTGTTATTTGTTACAAGCTTTATGCGGTGTTTCCGAAGAAGATTGTTATCGAGAATGGGAATTAACTGTTTTTTTTAGAGGCGAAGAATTTTCTGAAGAAATGCAATTATTCATCAATAGCCTTAATTCGTTCAGAGGCAATACCCTGCAAGAAAAGACCGAAACCTTTTTATTGTCATGCGGTGTAAAAAGATCACAAATTAATAGTATTAAAAATATATTTTTAACCGATTAAAATTTGAAGCGAGGTGAAGAAGGTGCAGCAAATCAATGGCAAGCAGGTATTTAATAACGCAAAATGGATTGTGATTTGTAAAGTTATGCAATCGGTTTTGCAGCTAATTGTCGGTATGCTGTGTGCACGCTATTTAGGACCTTCAAATTACGGTCTAATTAATTATGCTGCGGCAGTTATTGCCTTTGCTGTGCCTTTAATGCGTCTTGGTTTTGATTCTACATTGGTTCATGAGCTTGTTAACGACCCTCAAAATGAGGGCGAAATTTTAGGTACTTCACTTATACTTAACATAATTTCAAGTGTCACTTGTATGGGCGGTGTTTTTGCCTTTGTTTCGGTTGTAAATGCTTCAAGCAAGGTAACAATAATTGTTTGTATGCTTTACAGCACCTCGCTTTTCTTTGCGGCACTTGAAATGATACAGTATTGGTATCAGTATAAGTTGATGTCTAAATATTCGTCTCTTGTAATGCTTTGCTCATATTTTTTGGTATCTGCTTACAAAGTCTTTTTGTTGGCAACTGCTAAAAATGTATATTGGTTTGCACTTTCCCATTCTGTTGAATACGCTCTTATTGCTTTTTTTCTTTTAATTATTTATTTCAATAAAAACGGAAAGCTATCCTTTTCGTTAAACCGTGCCAAACAAATGTTAAACAGAAGCAAGCATTATATTTTTGCTTCGCTTATGGTTGTTGTAATACAGAATACAGACCATATAATGATTACAACAATGTGTGGAAAAGCGGAAAACGGATTCTATTCGGCGGCTATTACCTGCGTTGCAACTGCTCAATTTGTATATTATGCAATTATTGATTCCTTTAGGCCGATAATACTAGGCAAAAAGAATGAGGATCAGGCAGAATACGAAAAGAATATTTCAAGGCTTTACGGTATAGTTCTTTATATGGCATTTATTGAGTGTCTTGTTTTTACGTTATTTGCAAACATAATTGTATTTATACTTTACGGAGAAAACTATGCAAATTCTGCTGATGTATTGCGTATTTTAGTTTGGTATTACATTTTTTCTGTTATGGGAGTTGTCAGAAACGTTTGGATTTTGGCAGAGCAAAAGCAAAAGTATTTAGGAATAATTAATTTTTCGGGCGCGGTATTCAATATCGCATTAAATTTGGTGTTAATACCGTATTTCGGTGCTTGCGGCGCGGCCTTTGCTTCTTTTTTGACTCAATTTTTTGCTAATTTTATTTTAGGATTTATAATAAAGCCCATTCGTAAAAACAATATTTTGTTGCTCAAGGGAATAAATCCAAGATTTATGCTTAATGAGTCAAAACTAATATTTAAGGCGCTTGTAAATAAAAAGTAATAAATGTACAAAACGACCTCTATGAGAGGTCGTTTGATTTTGCTTTTTACTTGAAATATTATGAGGCTTATGATAGAATAAGCTATATTTATTGGATAAGGTGTGTTATTAGTGAAGGAAAATTTGAAAGATAATATAACCCAATTTACAGATAGCCCTGACAGAATTGCAAGCTTTAGCGTTGATCATGATTTGATAACCCCCGGAATTTATATTTCTAGAATAGACGGTGATATTGTAACCTACGATTTAAGGACACGTACACCTAACGGGGGAGACTATATTGATGACCTAACCATGCACTCTGTAGAGCATATGTTAGCTACATATTTAAGAAATTCGGACATTAAAAACAAAGTGATTTATTTTGGACCGATGGGTTGCAGAACAGGTTTTTATCTTTTGGTGAGAAATACCGAACCACAAACAGTTTTACAGGAACTGAAAACAGCACTAAAGAAAACCATTAATCACGAGGGTGAAATTTTCGGCGGAACACGCAAGGAATGCGGAAACTTCGAGTGTTTGTCGCTTGAAGCCGCCAAGGAAGAGTGCGAAAAATATCTGAAAATTTTAAGCATTAAAGAAAACGATTTTAAATACTACTAATTGATTAGGTGATTGTTTTGTCAAAAAATTTGCGCGGAAATGCCTTGCTGATTTTGGCGGCACTTTTGTGGGGAATTTCCTTTGTTATGCAGGATAGCGCTGCCGCTCATCTACCGTATCCCTTTGCTATTAACGGTATACGTTCTATAATAGGCTCATTGGTTTTGATACCTCTGATTTTAGTTTTTTCAAAAAAGAATGCAAGACCGTTGTTTGAAAAAAGCCCTAAAGAACGAAAGGATCTTTTACTTGCAGGAACAATTTGCGGCGTTTGCCTTTGTGTTGCAACAAATTTTCAGCAATTTGGAATTATGCTCTATCCAGAGGATGCGGCGGCATCGGGAAGAGCCGGCTTTATAACGGCGCTTTATGTGGTTTTAGTTCCGCTTTTTGGAATATTTATGAATAAGCGAGTTGGCCCTTTTGTATGGATAGGTGTTATTTTCTCGGTTATCGGTATGTGTTTATTGTGTCTTAGCAGTGGTATTTCTAACATTTATCCCGGTGATGTTATTGTTCTTTGCTCTACCTTGGGATTTACTCTGCAGATAATTTGCATCGATAAGTATGCTGACCGAGTTGACGGTATAAAGCTTTCTGCAGTACAGTTTTTTGTTTGCGGAATTTTGTCGTTCATTTTAATGTTGATTTTTGAAGAGCCTACCTTATTGCAGGTTAAAGCGGCGGCACCATATATTCTTTATTTGGGTGTGGTTTCTTGCGGAGTTGCTTACACGCTTCAAATTGTAGGTCAACAGTTGTCAAAAAATCCTACGGTTGCCTCAATACTAATGAGTCTCGAATCGGTTTTTGCCGCTATCAGCGGGGCAATTATTTCTTCAGAACGCTTTTTGCCAAGGGAAACAATAGGCTGTATTATTATGTTTGCGGCTATAGTTTTTGCACAGCTTCCTGCAAGGAATAAAAAGACTAATTAAAATATAGTTTAGGTTATTACGTTTTATAATAAACAAAAATGCGAAGGAAAAAACCTTCGCATTTTTGTTTATCTAACTATTTGTACCTTGTATCCAAGCTTTGAAAGGTTATCGGCAATTGCACCCTCACCAACAATGTGTGCCGCACCAACGCAGATAAAGGTTTCCTTGCCCGATTTTAGTGCGTTTTGAGCATACTCTGTCATAGCTTTATTGCGGTTTACAACTACCGCATTATTATACTCCTCTGCAAATTCTTCCTCCGCCGAGTCATCAAATTCTTCGGATTGGAGGTTTTCTGCAAAAGCTTTTTCATCACCCGATGCCCAAAGGTCCATTAAATCTGTCAATTCTTTTTTTGCGGCCTTCGGGTCATTATAAGCCTCTATTGAGCTTTCAAGCAAAAATGCCTGAAGCTCCATTGAAAAATTACTTAACATTGAATACTGTAAGTCGGCTGATTCAATGTCAACTATTTCTTTTTTTGCCTTCTTTGCAAGCTTGATAAAATATCTGTCAATGCCCTTGTCAAAATCAAACTCCAGCTGGGTTAAAAGTGCGTTGTCAATTAGATTAGACCAAAGTGAAGGCATATAATAATCAAAGGCACTGTTATATGATTTGTTTTCCTTTAGAATTTTAACTGCTTTCTCGTAAAGCTCTTTGTCAATATAGTCGCTGATTTTAGTGCCGTCGGTATAGACAAAGGTTTTCAGTGAATTTGTCTGCGCTAAAAAATCCTTTTCAAAAGCAATTATATCAAATTCAACAGCCAAAACATCACTGCTCTCAAAGGCTTCGGTCACGCTTTGTGGTAAGGGATAAAAATCGTCTCTTCCAATATGAATGGAACCAAAAAGCCAAATGGTATTATCAGAAGAGTCTGTCACTTTATAAAGAAGGGGAGAGCTGCCTTCTGCTTTTTCAGGTTCAGCTTCGCTTTCTTTAGAAACCTCATCAAATGAGGCTTGCGGCTTTTCGGAGGCAGTATCATCATTCTTACTGCAACCAACCGAAAAAGCAATGATTAAAAGTGTGAGTAATAATGCGGTTAATCTTCTTAATTTCATAAAATCACTCCGTTTTAGTTTTTGCTGAAATCTTCAAGAATTAAGCCTTCGTTGCGTTCAAGTGCCCAGTTAATATTCCAATCACTTGTGAAAATGAGCAGGTCATTGCCTTTAAAATCCTGCACCCATTTAGTGTCAGAGGTAAGGTTGAGTTTTTTAATATCAATATCCTTATTAACAACCCAACGTATATATTGGTAAGGCAGGTCGTTACGAATAACATCAACATTATACTCATTCTTAAGGCGGTGTTCAAGCACTTCAAACTGAAGCACACCCACAACACCGACAATTACACGCTCCATACCGCTGTTAGGCTCGTGGAAAATCTGTATAGCACCTTCTTGCGCTATCTGCTCAACGCCCTTTACAAACTGCTTTCTTTTAAGACTGTCCTTTTGCTCAATAAGAGAAAAATGCTCGGGTGCAAAGGTTGGTATACCTTCAAACTGAACCTTATGCTTTGGTGAACAAACCGTATCACCTATAGAGTAAATGCCGGGGTCAAAAACACCGATAATATCACCCGCATAGGCTTCGTTAACTATTTGTCTTTCGTCTGCCATCATCTGCTGCGGCTGTGACAGACGAACAGGCTTGCCTGCCTGAACGTGGTAATAATCAGCTCCACGCTCAAACTTGCCCGAACAGATGCGGAAAAAGGTAATTCTGTCACGATGGTTTTTATTCATATTGGCTTGTATTTTAAATGCAAAGGCAGAAAAATCCTCACTAAAAGGGCTAACCTCTTCATCGCCGGATAAGCGTGGCAGAGGTGAGGTTGTCATTTTAAGGAAGTTTTCAAGGAAAGGCTCAATACCGAAATTGGTAAGTGCAGAACCAAAGAAAACAGGGGAGAGCTTACCTGAACGCACCTTTTCCAAATCAAATTCAAAGCTTGCACCGTCAAGCAGTTCTATTTGATCAACAAGCTCGGCACGCTGATACTCACCGATGAGCTGATCAAGCTTGGCGATGTCTGTTATGTCACAAGGCGTGGGTTTAATTCTGTCTTGACCTCTGTGAAGCTCACTAAAGGTTAAGATTTCACGTTTGTCACGATCAAAAACACCTTTAAAATCAACTCCGCAGCCAATAGGCCAGTTAACAGGATAAGTTCCGATACCAAATTCCTTTTCAAGCTCGTCAAGTAGCTCAAAGGGGTCACGCGCCTCACGGTCAAGCTTGTTAATAAAGGTGAAAATCGGTATATTTCTGCGCGCCACAACTTTGAAGAGCTTACGCGTTTGTGCCTCAATACCCTTTGCCGCATCTATTACCATAACAACACTGTCAGCCGCCATTAGGGTTCTATAGGTATCCTCCGAGAAGTCCTGGTGTCCGGGGGTGTCAAGAATGTTTATACAGTAACCGTCATATTCAAACTGCATAACGGAAGAGGTGATCGAAATACCTCTCTGCTTTTCAAGATCCATCCAGTCACTAACAGCGTGCTTGGCTGTGGCTTTACCCTTTACCGAGCCTGCGGTTTGAATTGCACCGCCGTACAAAAGAAACTTTTCGGTAAGGGTGGTTTTACCTGCGTCAGGATGGGATATTATCGCAAAGGTTCTGCGACGTTCAATTTCGTGCTTTAAATCTGCCAAGAAAAATTCTCCTCTAAAATTTAATTAACTAAAAAATTATATCACATATCAAAGGTGTTTTCAAGGGTTATTAATATGCTTTTCTCGCTTTCGGAGGAAACCGATATTATGAAATTTCCCCTTTGAAAAGTGTGTATGTGCTTTGCTTGCGTTGTTTTAAGGTGGGAAAGAGTGAGGGCAAATCTTTTAATAAGTGCTTCTTTTTTTGTCCAAATTTCAAAAAAGCGGCGATTTTTCTGTGAGGTTTTTCCATTAATAAAAAGTTTTTCATCTTTAGTGAAAAAACGTTCCGAAACACCAAGGTTTACCTTTCTGATTCTCTCGGTATCAACACCAACCTCCGAGTCAGAGAAGGCTACTGCAACAGCACCGTCCGTATGTGAAATATTAAAAAAAAGCCGTGGGTAATTCTTTAAAAACGGCTTGCCGTTTTTACCTTTTTCAATTGCAATAGAATCGGGTGTGGTATTTAAAATTTCTGCGGCTTTTCTCTTTACAAAGTCAATTGCAAAGAGAGAGTATTTTTGCTTTTTTTCTTTTCGAGTAATACCATCGTTTGCAAAACTCTTAAAAGTTATAAAATATACAGTATTAATCCGAGCCACCCCCAAAACATAAAGTTTATATAATTATACAAAATATTGGTAAAATTTGCAACACATCTCTCTTATAGTTTGTGTTTTTATAAGAAAATCGGCATTTTTATAAAAAAAGTATTGACAAAAGACAGTGTTTAGTGGGATAATATGATAGATACTGAATAGACAGATTTTTGTGGTGATGTTAATGCGCGTTATTACAGGCTCTGCCAGGGGAAAAAGGTTAATCACTCCCGAAGGCAGAGATGTCCGTCCCACACCCGAAAAGGTTAAAGAAGGGCTTTTCAGCGCTTTGCAGTTTGATATTGAAGGAAGAAGAGTGCTGGATTTATTCGCAGGCTCCGGTCAACTCGGTGTTGAAGCTTTGAGTCGCGGTGCGACTTCTGCAACATTGGTTGATTCATCTGCCGCTTCAATTAAAATTATCAGATCTAATGTTGAAAATTGCGGTTTCGGTGATGTGGCAAAAATTGTGCAGTTGGATTATTCTGCTTTCTGTGCAATGTGTAGGGACACTTTTGATATAGTTTTTCTTGATCCGCCGTATAATGAAGGCTTGTTGATGCCGGCTGTTAAGGCTGTGCTTCCGCTTATGAGTGATTACGGTATAATTGTTTGTGAGCACCCGCCGGAGGTTGTGTTGCAAGAAAGTATCGGTGGTTTTTCTGTTAGTCGTGTTTACCGTTACGGTAAGGTTTGTGTCACCGTTTACAAAAGGGGTGTAGCTGATGAAGGATAGTGTTATTGCAATTTGTCCCGGAAGTTTTGACCCCGTGACCCATGGTCATCTTGATATTATTGCCCGTGCTTCTAAAATGTTTCATAAGGTCATTGTTGTTGTTGCGGCTAATTCTTCAAAAAATTGCTCTTTCACACCCGAAGAACGGGTTGAAATGATTAAAAAATGTACCGCAGATTTACCTAATGTTGTTGTTGATCATTATGGTGGTCTGCTTGCAGATTACGCTGCACAAAATGGCGCTACGGCAATTATTAAGGGATTAAGAGCTATGTCTGACTTTGAATATGAATTTCAGATGGCGCTTACTAATAAAAAGTTAAATCAAAATGTTGAAACCCTGTTTTTAACAACTTCTGCAGAGAATATGTATCTCAGTTCAAGCATGGTTAAGCAAATTGCTTCCATGGGCGGAGATATCAGTTCCTTTGTTCCCGAAGTTATAAAGCAGGATATTATAAACAGAATTAAAAAATAATTAATACCGAAAATTTCGGTTTAACGGAGGAAGAAAAAATGACACTTGACGAATTATTGGAACAGTTTGACGAAGTCCTTGACAGCGGCATCAAGATTCCCGGAAAGAAAACAATCGTTGATGTTGAAAGATTAAGAGCTGTTGTTGATGATATTCGCCTCAATATTCCCGCAGAAATTAAGCAAGCTAAAGGCATTGTTGCAGACCGTGCCGATATTATCACAAATGCAAAACGTGAGGCTGACGGCATCATAAGAAGTGCCGAGGAGCGTGCAAAGGCTATGACCTCTCAAGAAGAGATTGTTAAGCTTTCCCAGGCAAAGGCTGCTGAAATTATCGCCACCGCTCAAACAAAGAGCCGCGAGATGCGTAAGGCTGCTCAAGATTTTGTTGATGATATTATGCGTCGTGCTGATGAGGGACTCACTGCTAACCTTGGTGAGGTTCGCAAGACAAGAGCCGCTTTAAAACAACAGGCACCTGTTGCTAAAGACTGATTTTATATTATCTTTTTGTTTGAAAAAGTACCCTCGTCCTTGAGGACGGGGGCTTTTGGTTGAAAGGAGAAACTGGAGTGTATAACAGCATTTCACCCAATCTTAATTTTGTTGAAGAAGAAAAGAAGATAGAAAAATTTTGGGAAGACGAAAAAATATTTGAAAAAAGTATTGAATCCCGTGCAAAAGGCGAGCCGTATGTATTTTATGACGGACCACCTACAGCTAACGGTAAGCCCCATATAGGTCACGTGCTTACACGTGTAATCAAGGATATGATTCCCCGTTACAGAACAATGAAGGGTTGTATGGTGCCGAGAAAGGCAGGATGGGACACCCATGGTCTGCCCGTTGAGCTTGAGGTTGAAAAGCTTCTGGGTCTTGACGGTAAGGAGCAGATAGAGGAGTATGGTCTTGAGCCTTTTATCGACCACTGTAAGGAAAGCGTTTGGTAGTATAAGGGTATGTGGGTGGATTTCTCAAAAACCGTTGGCTTCTGGGCTGATATGGATGATCCTTATGTTACTTACCATAATGATTTTATTGAGTCAGAATGGTGGGCATTGAAGCAGATTTTTGACAAAGGTCTTTTGTATAAGGGCTTCAAGATTGTGCCTTATTGTCCAAGATGCGGAACTCCGCTTTCTTCTCACGAAGTTGCACAGGGCTATAAAAATGTTAAGGAACGCAGTGCAGTTGTACGTTTTAAGGTTGTTGGTGAGGATGCTTATTTCCTTGCTTGGACTACTACTCCTTGGACACTCCCTTCAAACGTTGCACTTTGTGTTAACCCTGATGAAGCATACTGCAAGGTTAAAGCTAATGACGGTTATGTTTATTATATGGCCAAAGCCTTGCTTGATAAGGTTTTAGGTAAGCTCGCAACCGAAGAAACCGCCGCTTATGAAATTATCGAAGAATTTGCAGGCTCTTCACTTGAACACAAGGAATACGAGCCTTTGTTTGAGTATGTGAAGCCTGTTTGCGAGAAGCAAAATAAAAAAGGTCACTTTATAACCTGTGACAGCTACGTTACAATGACTGACGGTACGGGTATTGTTCATATTGCTCCTGCTTTTGGTGAGGATGATGCCAAGGTTGGCAGAAAATATGATTTACCATTCGTTCAGTTTGTTGACGGTAACGGTAATTTGACAGAAGAAACCCCCTATTCGGGCACTTTTGTTAAGGATGCTGACCCACTTGTTTTAAAGGATTTAGATGCCGCAGGTCTTTTGTTTGATGCGCCTAAATTTGAACACGATTATCCTCATTGCTGGCGTTGCGATACACCCCTTATTTATTATGCACGTGAGTCCTGGTTTATTAAGATGACTGAGGTTAAGGATGACCTTATAAAGAATAACGATACTATTAATTGGATTCCTGAAAGTATTGGTAAGGGTGGTTTCGGTGACTGGCTTAAGAATGTTCAGG
>JAZQKT010000109.1:0-13914 GCA_045542295.1 Acutalibacteraceae bacterium | reverse complement strand
AACACAGCCAAAGTCACGCATAAGCTGTGCCGTAGCCTTTGTAATATATGCACCCTCCAAACCGAAACGCTCGGTATAGGTAACCCCGTGATAGCTTTCGTCTGGCGTACAAAGACCAGGGAACTTATCGGGATATTTTGTCCAATCAAATTTACCCGAATCTACAATACAACCGCCCACAGCAGAGCCGTGACCATCCATATACTTGGTGGTAGAATGAGTAACAATATCAGCACCGTGCTCAAAGGGACGGCAGTTAACAGGTGTTGCAAAGGTATTGTCAACAATAAGCGGAACACCGTGATTATGTGCCGCTGTGCTGAACTTTTCAAAATCAAACACAGTTAGAGCCGGATTTGCAATAGTCTCACCGAAGACCGCCTTCGTGTTGGGCTTGAATGCGGCGTCAAGCTCTTCGGGTGTACAGTCGGGATTTACAAATGTGAAATCAATACCCATTCTCTTCATAGTGACTGCAAAAAGATTAAATGTACCGCCGTAAATTGAAGAAGATGATACAATATGGTCACCGCAAGAAGCAATGTTAAATATTGCAAAAAAGGACGCCGCTTGACCCGAACCCGTAAGCATTGCAGCAGTACCGCCCTCAAGCTCACAAATCTTTGCCGCTACCGTGTCACAAGTAGGGTTTTGAAGCCTTGAATAAAAATATCCGCTTGCCTCAAGGTCAAAAAGTTTGCCCATATCCTCACTTGTTGCATATTTAAAGGTTGTACTCTGTATAATGGGAATCTGTCTGGGTTCGCCGTTACCCGGGGTATATCCGCCCTGAACGCACTGTGTACCCTTTCCGTATTTATTCATCAGTTTTCACTCCAAAAAGTTTTTTAGCATTTATATTCAGTATACTCATAATTTCCTGTTCGTCAAGTCCGAGAGACAAAAAATATTCAAGCTCGCTTTTAGGTGACCACATAGGATAATCGGTTGCAAACATTATTTTTTCTGCACCGTAGGTTCTTATTATTCTTTTTGCGGTCTCTTTATCAATATAACTAAAACTTGAAGAACAGTCAACATAAAAATTTTTACAATTTTTATATTGCTCGGCGGCATCCTCCCAAATAGACCAACCGCCGAAATGTGCGCCTATTACCGTTAAATTTTTATATGTGTCAAGTATCGGCAAAAGGCGGTTCGGATTTGAATTATCATAACGGTTATCACCGGTATGAAAAAGTATGGGAAGCTGTTTTTCCTCACATATTTCATAAATTTTAAGGCACCTTGAATCATCAACCTTAAAATCTTGTATATCGGGGTGAAGCTTTACACCCTTAAGACCCAAAGAAATAATCTGTTCAACATCAGCCTTTATATCCTCACTGTCAGGGTGTAGTGTACCAAGTCCCGTAAGCTTATCGGGATTAGCAGCCACCTCTGCGGCAATAAAATTATTAATGCTCGCAACCTGCTTTGGGGTTGTAGCCACCGACTGCACAATAAAATGGTCAACGCCTGCCGCAGTGCCCCTTGAAATCAAATCAGAAACCGTACCGCTTCCAACAGAAGCGGCACCGTAAAATTTATCTGTTCCCGCAATTGCTTTTGCCGCAATTTTTTCGGGATAAATGTGGCAATGTGCATCAATCGTATATATACCGTTTACCATTTATTTTTTCAGTCCTAACCTATCTGCGGCTTCCTCACGCATCTTATATTTGAGAATTTTACCTGCGGCATTCATTGGGAATGCTTTTACAAAATCAATATATCTCGGCACCTTATGTCTTGCCATGTGAGCGGCAATGTACTGCTTCATTTCGTCAGCGGTCATTTCCTCACCCTTTTTAAGAATGATGCAGGCCATAATTTCTTCACCATACTGTTCATCAGGTACACCGATAACCTGAACATCACTAACCTTGGGACAGGTATAAATAAATTCCTCAATCTCTTTAGGATAAATATTTTCGCCGCCTCTGATAATCATGTCCTTTAAGCGACCGGTAATTTTATAATTACCGTTACTGTCTCTGCAAGCAAGGTCTCCTGTATGAAGCCAACCGTTTTCGTCAATTGCCTCTGCGGTTGCTTTGGGCATTTTATAGTAGCCCTTCATTATATTGTAACCGCGAGCCACAAACTCACCGTTTTCGCCGTCAGCACAGTCCTCCCCTGTTTCGGGGTTCACAATCTTACATTCAACATTGGCAAACGCACTGCCAACCGTCTCGGTGCGAACCTCTAAAGAGTCATAGTAACTGCTCATTGTACAGCCGGGGCTTGCCTCGGTCTGACCGTAAACCGACACGATTTCCTTCATATTCATAACCTCGGTAGCCTTTTTCATAAGGTCAGCCGGACAATTAGATCCTGCCATAATACCTACGCGCATATATGAAAAATCAGTCTTTTCAAAATCAGGATGTTGCATCATTGCAATAAACATTGTGGGAACACCGTTAAACGCTGTAATATGCTCATTATGAACGCAGGCAAGGGACGGTTTTGGTGAAAAATACGGCATAGGATACATTGTAGCGCCGTGTGTCATCGAAGCTGTCATTGAAAGCACCATTCCAAAGCAGTGGAACATAGGCACTTGAATCATCATACGGTCTGCCGTTGAAAGCTCCATATGGTCGCTTATATATTTTCCGTTATTTACAACGTTATAATGTGTAAGCATAACTCCCTTCGGGAAGCCTGTTGTACCCGATGTATATTGCATATTACAAACATCGTCCTTGTCAACCTGAGCCGCCAATCTGTGAACCTCACTCAAGGGAACCTGCAAAGACATATCAACAGCATCATCCCAAGTAAGACAGCCCTTTTGCTTAAAGCCGACAGTAATGCAATTTCTGAGGAAGGGCAAACGCTTTGCATGAAGCGGTTTTCCTGCCTTTAAGCTCTCAAGCTCAGGACAAAGCTCGGCAACAATTTTACCGTAGGATATATCCTTTGCGCCCTCGGTCATAATGAGGGTATGTGTGTCCGACTGCTTCAAAAGGTATTCAATTTCGTGGATTTTATATGCAGTATTGACCGTTACAAGCACTGCACCTATTTTTACGGTTGCCCAGAAAGCAATATACCACTGCGGAACGTTAGAAGCCCAAACAGCCACGTGAGTACCTGCCTTTACACCTAAAGCAATGAGTGAGCGAGCAAAGGTGTCAACATCGTCACGAAATTCACTGTAGGTCCTTGTGTAATCAAGTGTAGTATACTTAAAGGCATATTGGTCGGGAAATTCCTCTACCATACGGTCAAGCACATCGGAAAAAGTAGCATCGATGAGCTGATCCTTTTCCCAAACATATTTGCCGGTATGCGCTCTGTTATAATAAAGCGCACTCTCGTTTTTAGAGGTATCGCCAAATTGCTTCATAAAGTTAACAAACTGCGAGAAGATGATTTCCATATCATCAAGCTCCTCACACCAGTCAGGATGCCATTCAAGCGAAACAAAGCCGTCAAAATTAACCGAGCGGAGTGCTAACATCATTTCCTCAATCGGAAGCTCACCCTCACCCATAAGGCAAAAGCTGATATTGTCCCCTGTCTTTTCGGCATCCTTAATATGGACGTGGCGCACATACGCACCCAAATTTTTAATTGTGGTTTCGGCATCCTCATGACCCAAAAAATAGGTAGAACACATATCCCACAAAGCCGCGATATTATCGCAAGCAAAGGTATTAAGAAGCTCTAAAAGCTTTGCCGTATTGCAGAATATACCCGAGGTTTCAACCAAAATACAAATGCCCGAATTTTCCGCATCAACAAGCACTGTACGCAAAATATCCTCTGCAGAGCAAAAAGCCGCATCGGTGTCACCGTTCCCTATTGCTCTAACCCTTACTGCCGGAATTTTTAAATTTTTGGCAATGTTAATGCAGGCACGAATTTCCTCTAATGTTTCTGCCTTTTCATCTGCATTGCCGCAATCGCATATAGAATCAATACAGGGAATGCTAAGCTTTAATTCGTAAAGTTTTCTAACCGTTGCGGCGGCGGTATAATCGTGAAAAGCTCCATCTTTATCGGTAAAGAGGCGGTTATGAATGTTATGAAGCTCTATACCCTCAAATTTAAGGTCTTTAGCAATTGCGCAAAAATCATCAAAGGAGCTGTTATGCCAACCTTTTGTAGAAAATGAAAGCTTCATTTTAGTTTGCCTCCTCGTAAACAATCTTGTTGAGTGCATTTATATAAGCCTTAATGCTTGCACCCAAAATATCGGTTGAAATACCTGTGCCGGAATACAGTCTTCCGCCCTCACGAAGGCGTACTAAAGCAGAGCCCATAGAATCTCTGCCCTCGGTCACGGTTTGAATTTGGAAATCGTCAAGCTCATAATGTATGCCCACGATTTGCTCAATAGCTCTAAATGCGGCATCAACAGGGCCGTCGCCAATACAGATACCCTCAAGCTCCTCATCATTTTTTGAAAGACAAATTTGAGCAGAGGATGATATAATGTTACCGTTATTAATAACATAGCTTAAAAGCTTATATGTAGGCGGAACCTGCAAGGCCGTGCTTGCAATAATAGCATCAAGCTCTTTTGCGCCAACACGCTTTTTAGCGGCTATACGGCTAAATTCTTCATAAACCTTTGCAATATCATCTTCGGACAAATCATATCCTAAAGTATTTATAGCAGCGGCCACTGCCTCACGGTCATCGTTGCTGTCAAGATGAATTGCATTTTCAGCCTCACTTCTTACAGCAGGCGCAGAGGTCTCTGCATTAGAGGCTGTAATTCTTGCAATTTGGCTTACTATTCTGCCGGTTTCGGTGTGTTTTATATTACAGCTAAAGCCGCAGGTATTGCCGCAATTTTTAATAAGTCCTGCAAAAACCTCAAGGCTTGTAACTCCTGCATTTACAGCGGCTTTAACGACATCTGCACCTGCCTTTACCGCAAGTATTGAAGCGGCAGTTGCCATTCCGTTTTTATCCTCTATAGATACAGCAAATTCAACGCCCTCAAGCGCCGAAACTTCTGATTTGATTCCTGATACAAACTGTGCAAACTCATCGGGGAGCATTTCACCTGTTGTATCACAAACAGTAATTGCATTAGCGCCTGAACTAACCGCCATGTTTATAGCGTCAGTTAAAAACTGTTTTTCCGCACGTGTAGCATCAACTGCACAAAACTGAACATTTGCGCACTTTTCCTTTGCGGCGGATACCAAAACACCTATAAGCTCTAACATAGCCGGCGCTTTTTTGTGGCAAGTGTACTCCATTCCTACAGGACTCATAGGAAGTTCTATTCTGATTTCGGGATTTTTTGTGCTGTTAAGCGCGGCGGCGGCTTTTTCAACCCCCTCAACACTGTAACCGCAAGCCACAGACAAGCGGCTTGACTTAACAAATGACGCTATTGTACGAACAAGCAAGGTATCACTCTTAACATTATCAATAGCGGGCAGTTCAATTGTATCAACGTTAAGCCTTTCAAGAAGCCTTGCAATTTCAATACGCTCCTTAAAGCTTAACGCAGTATTGCGACACAAAGTCATGTCATTAATTTTGATGTTTTTCATAATAATCACCATATCCTTTCTAAACTGTGCAGAAAGCAATAAAAAAGCCCTGAGACTGCACATCCTTGCAATCTCAGGGACGAATAATTAATCCGTGGTACCACCCTGATTACCGATAAAAAAACGGTCACTCAACAAGGCTCAAGCAAGCCTTTCGCCATGATAACGGGGCACGCCGTAGCGACTTACTGTGATTTCTGCCGCTCTGCTCCGGAATGAGACTTAATACTGCACCACCCCATCAGCTTACACCAACCGCTGACTCTCTAAAGCAAATGTATGCAGAAAATAATTCCTTCAACGCATTTATGATTAAGTATTATATCACCTAAAACCCAATTTGTCAATAATTTTATGAGAATTATTTATCATCTGCCTCATAATTCTCCAGAGCGTATTTACAGCACTGCAAAACAAGTAAATTAAACGAAATATCATTTTGTGAAGCCACTTCGTTTAATTTTTCGAACAACGGTTCCGTAAAACGAACCGTACGTGAAATATTAGCAGATTTAAACTCATTTTCAATTTTAAACATAATATCAACTCCTGTTATAATATTATGCTCAAAACTCACTTCATTTATATAACCATTTATGGTTGCATTTTTGTGATTGCTTTGTTATAATATTAGAGAGGTGATATTTTTGAAATGTGAAAATTTTCTTTGTATATATGAATTAAACGGTCAATGCGCCATAGGAGAAATCGAATTAGACATAGTGGGGCAACGTACTGCTTGCAAATATCCTAATTTTGATAACAACTATCTAAAATCAGCAAAACAAGAACTGTTGGAAAAATTATCAAACAAATAAAACTGCCCAACATCCCTTTAGGATGTTGGGCAGTCTGCGTAAGTTTTTATTGATATTATAAATTAAGCCTTGCCAACAGAACCGAAAAGCTCCATCTTTTCCTTTACGGTTGCCTTAATAGCTGCTGTACCGTCAGCCAAAAGCTTTCTGGGGTCAAAGCCCTTGCCTTCAAGGTCCTTACCTGCCTCAATATACTTGCGGGTAGCATCTGCAAATGCTAATTGACATTCTGTGTTAACGTTAATCTTTGAAACGCCCAAAGAAATAGCCTTTTTAATCATATCTGCAGGGATACCTGTACCGCCGTGAAGAACGAGGGGCATAGTACCTGTAAGCTTTTGAATATCGTCAAGAGTATCAAAGCTGAGACCTGCCCAATTTGCAGGATACTTACCGTGAATGTTACCGATACCTGCAGCGAGCATTGTAACACCAAGGTCAGCAATCATTTTGCACTCATTGGGGTCAGCAACCTCACCGCTGCCGATAACGCCGTCTTCCTCACCGCCGATAGCGCCAACCTCTGCTTCAAGGGAGAGACCCTTTTGCTCACAGATAGCAACCAATTCCTTGGTTTTTGCAATGTTTTCTTCAATCGGGTAATGAGAGCCGTCAAACATAACGGATGAGAAGCCTGCTTCGATACACTTTAAAGCACCTTCATAGCTACCGGCGTCAAGATGTAATGCTACAGGAACAGTGATTCCAAGCTCATTAATCATACCGTTAACCATACCAACTATTGTGGTGTAGCCGCACATATATTTACCTGCGCCTTCAGATACACCGAGAATAACAGGTGACTTTAATTCTTCAGCAGTTTGAAGAACAGCCTTTGTCCATTCAAGGTTGTTGATATTAAATTGACCTACGGCATATTTGCCTGCTTTTGCTTTGTTAAGCATTTCTTTTGCGGAAACTAACATTTTTATTCCTCCATAGTTTTGTTTTTGCCACAGATTATTGTATACCAAAAGCCGACTAAAATCAAGAGTTATTTGCAAAAAAGATTTATCTTCCCCTTATGGCATCAATAGGTCGTTTAGAAGCAATTCGCTTTACCGGAATATAGCTTGCCGCAAAAGCCACTAATATACTAACGCCAAGCAATAAAATAACCTGTCTTAAATCAAAGCTGAGCACCGTTACAAGTATACCAAGATTGCGTCTTATAACTCCGTTAATAATGGTGGTTGCGGCAAATACGCCAACCACAGACAAACTGAAATTTATCATTGCAATAATAAAGCTTTCTGCAAAGAAAATTCTGAAAACATCATTACTTCTCGAGCCGATAGCCCTTAAAATTCCGATTTCCTGTTTTTTATATGAAATACTTATACCAATGAAGTTTGCAAGCATCAAAGCGGCAAAAACCGCAAAACCTATACCGATGTATAAAAACACCTTTGAAACAATCTTTAACGCCTCGTTAACAGCATCAAGCTCATAGGTAACTGAATTTTGTATCGGATAACGGATGTCCGAATTTTCACGATAGCAGAAGCGCACAAGCTTTTCAATCGCTCCCCTGCTCTTTGGCATAGCGCCAACCGCCATATAGTAACGGCTGTTACTACCGTCACTAAATTCATCAAAAAGCTTATCCGAACAGATAACGGTTGAGAAAAGCTTTGAGTTTTCTTGGTTAGCCATTATAAAGCCAACCAGCTTGTAGCCCGATTCCTCGGTATACTGTTCTTCCTCGCTTTCGAAATTAAAGGCTTCCTTATATGCTGTAAGCTCCTCCGCTTTTTTTAGCATAGCAGTGTAATACTCTTGCTCGTTTTCAAAGTCTTGGTTTATTACCGACTCCTCTAAACCGTAGGTATGAATAATATCCGTAGTAGCAATAATTTCTTTCTCGCCCAAAGTATCCTTTTTTTCACCAAGCCAAACAATTTTTTCGTTTTTTAAATCGTCAAGCTTTGCAATATACTGTGAATCCACAGCATAATCGTTCGCATTAAAGCTTAAATAGCCTTCCGTAATGTTCGATATATTCGGGCTTTCGGCAATCATTCTGTCCACAAAGCCGTCACCTACCATTGCAACCGCTGAATAGGAATTATATGTGGCATATTGAAATTCGCTGAAAAGAACATAATCAAGAATCACTTGAGCATTGGTTTTATTTGACTTATGAACAATTAAGTCGGAATAGCGTTCCAAATCAAGCCCCGTATCAATAACCGCCGTAACCAGATAATCCTTGCCGTCAAGCTTAATATACTTTCCTAAAATATCCGCATAATCTTTAATTTCGACATATTCCACATATTCTTTGCCGTTTGCATCCCTTTTAATGCTACCGTCTGTATAGTTGGATTTTTTGAAAACCTCAAAAATATATTCGCTTATGGCGATTTGGGGTTTATTGCCGTCAGGCAAACTACCTGCAAGAAGCTTAAAGTTCATTTTGTTTATTACATCATCGCTTATTTCGGCGAAGCCCGAAAAATAGCTGTTATAAATCGAAAACTCGGTTTCGGTAAGCTCTTTTGCGGGATTTTGTTGTTCAGCAAAGCTAAGCTCGGCATTTTCCGGTTTAAAAACCCCGAACATTTCTACATCAATATTCTGTTCGATCTCCGCAATATCTTTTTCGGACAGATAAAAACCGTAATTTCGCCAATAACTGCTGTTTTCTCCTGTTTTTACCTTTTTGGCTTTAGCTACCGATACATATTTCACACCTGTATCAATAAGAGAATTGGTACATACCTTTACGTGGTTATAGGCACCAAAGGTATCCGAAAGACCGAATAGCCCAAAGGAAATGCAGGAAAGCAAAATTGTTAAAACCAGTCTGAACTTTTTGTGCTTCAAACCGCTTCCGCCTATCTTAAAAGCATTTTTAAGCGGCAGTTTTGATTTTATAAGCTTGAAGGTTGAGCCATCCTCGCTCCTAATTTTACTCTCATCGGTTTTTTTGAATTTTTGACCGCCCGCCTTTTTCATTATGTCAAGCTTAAATGTACCTTGCTTTAAATTGGCTATATATTCGTTAATTGCAATACGGTCTTGCTCGGTTATTTGATAACCAAAAGGCACCTCAACGGTATTTCCGCTAAAGGTAAGTGAGGCATCGCTTTCTGTAAAATCACCGTCAAGCTCAACATCGGAAATAACCTTACCGTCGCTAAGCTCAATTATACGGTCAGCATAGCTTTCGGCAAATTCCCTGTCATGAGAAACAACAATTACAAGCTTGGTTTTTGAAAGCCTTTTAAGGGTATCGAAAATCTGCTTTCCAGTTACGGAATCAAGCGCACCCGAAGGCTCATCCGCCATAATTATCTGCGGATTTTTAACAAGCGCACGCGCAATTGCCACCCTTTGCTTTTGTCCGCCCGAAAGCTCATTCGGTTTGCGGTTTCCATATCCCTCAAGGTCAACCTCACACAAAATTTTATTAATTTCTTCATTGGTTGCCTTGCGGTTTTGAAGCTCTATTGCAAGTGCAATATTAGCGCCCACCGTAAAATCATCAAGCACATTGTACTCTTGAAAAATAAAGCCGACATAGGTATTTCTATAGGAATCAAAATGCATTTGCTTAAAAGCCTTTGATGAAACACCCTTGATGATAATTTCACCGTTATCATATTTATCAAGACCACCCAAAACGTTAAGCAGGGTTGATTTACCGCTACCCGATTTTCCCAGCAAAAACACCATTCCGCTTTCGGGAAATTTAAGGGTTACCTTGTCCAGTGCTGTTACCGGCACTCCCTTTTTAGGTTTATAAATTTTCACCAATTCCTTGGTTTCAAGCATACTATCACTCCATTTTGAAAAACATCAAATAAAGACTTTGCTATTTTTTCTTTTTATTAATAATAAGGTTGTAAATCAACCAACCTATACAGCTGATAATAACGGTTATTGAAAAAACAATTATTGCCGTTTTGTATTTCTCAACACCCAACGCGTCGCCGCCTACGGTTGATGTTATAATCGACGGCACTCTAGCCACAGATGCCAAAACAATAAATGTTCCGAGTTTAATTTCAGTAAGTCCCGCAAAATATGTTATAAGGTCCTTTGGCGTTCCGGGCATAAAAAATACTAAAAACGCCAAAAAATCACGCTTTTTTGATTTTTGCAAAAGCTTAAGGCTCTTTATTTTTTCCATTGAAAAGAATAGCTCAACAAATTTCACGCCAAGCTTTTTAACCAATAAAAAAACCAAAACACTACCCAAGGTAATACCTATAACGCAAAGCAGTGTTCCCTCAATTGCACCAAAGGCGTAACCTGCACCGATTTCCAAAGGCTCACCCGGAACCAATGCAATAACCACCTGAAACAGTACCATTCCGATAAATGCAATTTTACCCCAAATACCCTTTGCTTCAACCCAAAGCCTGAATTTTTCGGGTTGAGATACAAATTCAAGCATAGGCTTTCCTATAAACCAACCCACTACACCGCAAAAGGCTAAAAAGAGCAAAAAGATTATAAATCCAACCGTTTGCTTCTGCTTTTTATCAAGCTTTTCAATTTTGTTACCTTTAATCATCTAATTTCTCTTTTACATCCTCTTTTAAATTTTCCCAGGCATCCTCATGCTCCACATAATATTTGGGGCATATCTTTCCTGTAATATCATAATGCCTTATAATTTGCTGTTCGTCAAGAGAAAAATTTTCACAAAGGAAAGTTAATAGCTTTATAAGGGATTTATATGTGGCATCAGAATACCTGCCCGACTCATCGGGATGACATACCTCAACTGAAATTGTATCCTTATTTCTGTCATTGCTTGCCGCCGATTTTTCATAAAGCGGCACACACTGAATAATCTCGCCATCAATTCCCACAACAAAATGTGAACTTACCGTAGTATCTGACTTATCAAAATAATCTCGGTTGTTTTGTGCAGTTGTACCCGGATTTCCCACGTAATGAACTACTATGTTTTTAATATCGGTAAGCTCTGTTCCGGTTCGGGCAGTAGTATGCTTATGTATAAGCTGAACATCCACCCACTCGGGCATTTTAAGCTCCTTTGCCAGTTCAACATTTTTGGTCTCATCTTTTGAAAATATGCGAGATAACCCGCTATCCCCGAATGCATCCGGATTAAATGCCTTATACACAAGAACACCTGTGCCTATTACCATCACTATAAACGACAAGCTTATTATAAATAAAACTAACCTTCTTATAAAAATTTTTCGTCTGCGTATACGCCGCCGCTCACTTATTTTTTGCGCAGAATAGTAATCACCGTTTTTCATTTTTACTCCTTAATTTCTTTAAAGCTAACCTCAACCTTAAACAAATCACCGTCTACTAAAAGCTCCAATTTACCGTTTTGCAGTTCTGCCAAACTTTTTGCAATTGAAAGACCCAAGCCACTGCCCTCGGTATTACGTGACTTATCCCCTCTCACAAAGCGCTCCATAAGCTCCTCTGCCGAAACATTAAGCTCATACTTTGAAATATTACGGAAGGTTATGCTGACACTGTCATTTATCCTTTTAACGTCAATATAAACGCGTGTACCCTCTAAAGCATATTTGCAAACGTTGTTCATAAGGTTATCAAATATGCGCCATAAATGTCTGCCGTCAGCCATAATCCTTATAGATTCCTCGGGGATATTCACCACTGTAACCAGTGATTTTTTATTGAGTTTTTCCTCAAATTCGCCCAAGGTTTGATATAAAAGAACAACCACATCACACGGCATTAAAGTCACTGATAAGCTTCCCGAAGATGCTTTGGAAGCCTCAACCAAATCCTCAACCAACTTTTTAAGTCGTGATGACTGCCTGTCAAGCACACCGATATACTGCTTCATATTTTCGTTTTCAGGCTCTTCCTTCTTGATTAAATCAACATAATTTATTATTGAGGTAAGCGGAGTTTTAATATCGTGCGAAACATTGGTAATAAGCTCGGTTTTAAAGCGCTCACTTTTCATTTTTTCATTTACCGCCGTTTGAAGCCCATCGTTAATATTATTAAGGCTTTCGGCAAAGGCTTTAAAATCTCCGAACATATACTTTGTATCAATTTTATACTGCAAATCACCCTTAGCAATTCTTTCTCCGCCCGATTTAATTTTCTGCATAATAATCGCTAAATATAGTATGGCAAATATAACAACTGTAACTGTTACAAACATCACAAGAAGAAAAAATTCGTGAGCATCATATAGATTATTGAAAACTGCCACAGTAAAAATAAGCGAAGACAAAACTATCGCTAAAATAATTATCCAGCATTTCCTTAAAAGAGAAGAATTCGAATAAACAAATTTTATCCGGCCGAAAAACTTTTTAAGGCGCTTATTTATAAAGCTTAAAACAAAATACAAAATATTATTTTTAATAAGTGTTCGGGTTTTGATTCGTGTTGCAAAGCTCATTGTGTAGCCTAAAGCTACAAAATAATCCACCGTTAATACCAGAAATAATATCAATATATCCGTGAAAAAGTTACCCGGTATTTCATAAGCTATACTGATGCTTAAAAAAGCTATTGCCGCTACCATAGCACTCAGTAAATCGAAGGGGATTTTATCGAGATAATTGCATTTTATCTCCCCGCCCTGCCTGTGACCTGCCGCACAGTAAAGGAAGCAAATTAGATATACAAACACTGCCAATGAGCCTATAGCTATAAAAACCACAGCATATCTTAAATCGTAACCGATATCTATTATTTTAGCCACCGCTGCAAATATATCGTTTTTGTGAAGATCTTTGGCAATAAAAACCTCTATATCTGCAAGCTTCTTTTCTTTATTTTCATAATATTCGTTGCCATACTTATCTACAACTAAATTTGACTCATATTCATAATCGTAATGTCCTGTAGTAGCAGATGCGATATAAGGCTCATCATCGTAGTTAGTAATGATTTTATCCAAATCGGTATAAGTTACTCTGTAATACACATTTTTGTTTCTGTAATAATTGTCAAGGTCATCTCCCCATTCAAGAAGATTGTGTATGTGATAAGCCTCGTTCTGTGCCATATCCGAGAGTATTTCTTCCTTTAAGGCGCCCACTTCGCTGAAATAGAATTTATAAACGCCCATAACAACCGTTCCTGCAACACTTATAGCTAACACAAGCACCATTACATAGGAAACAATAATACTCGTGATTTTTGCGGCAACGCTTTCTTTAAATTTCACGCCTACACTCCCTTTTCAAGCTTATATCCTCTGCCCCACACAACCTTTAAATATCTAGGTTCAGCAGGGTTTATTTCAATTTTTTCACGCAAATGCCTTATATGAACCGCAACTGTACCCTCTGCGCCGTAGGCTTCATCATTCCAAACTCTGCGGTATATTTCTTTAGGGCTTAACACTGCGCCTGCATTTGTCATAAGCAACCTTAAAATTTCAAATTCTATAGGTGTCAAAGCAATATTATCGCCGTCTACATGTACCTCTTTTGATGTGTTGTTAAGTTCAATGCCGCCTATCGTCAATGTATCGCTCTCACACGCTTTACCTCCAAGCTTTATATAGCGGCGAAGCTGTGAGCGAACACGTGCAACCACCTCAACGGGGTTAAACGGCTTTGTTATGTAATCGTCAG
>JAZQKT010000108.1:0-20170 GCA_045542295.1 Acutalibacteraceae bacterium | reverse complement strand
GTCAGCCTGCTTTTCGTTGTGCTTTTAGGCATTTCGAATGGCAGGTTTTTATATTTTAAAATCGAATTTAAGGAGAAGTTAAAATGATATCCGAAAAAATGATGGGTCTTGGTAAAAAGCGTTCCGTAATCCGTGAGATTTTTGAATACGGCAATAAAAGACGCGCAGAGGTTGGCGCAGAAAACGTTTACGATTTCAGTCTTGGAAACCCAAGTATACCTGCCCCGGAATTTGTGAACGAAACCATTAAAAGGTTAGTGAATGAAACCGACAGTGTGGCACTTCACGGTTACACCTCTGCACAGGGTGCTTTGCCCGTGAGAAAGGCTATAAGCGATCATATAAATGAGCGTTTTGGAGTTGGCGCTACACCTGATCTTTTATATATGACCTGCGGTGCGGCGGCTTCGCTTACAATAACACTTACAGCTCTTGTGAATGAGGGGGATGAGGTTATTGTTTTAGCACCGTTTTTTCCCGAATATACAGTTTTTGCCGAAAAAGCGGGAGCTGGCGTTAGAATAGTAAACTGTCGTGAAAACGATTTTCAAATTGATTTTGAGGCACTGGAAAAGGCAATAAATAAAAACACAAAGGCAATAATTGTTAACTCACCAAATAATCCTAGCGGTGTTGTGTTTAATGAGGATACAATTAAGGGCTTAAGCGAGTTGCTTTATAAAAAGACAAAGGAATTGGGCAATGATATTTACATAATTGCAGATGAACCCTACCGTGAACTTGTATACGGTGACGTTACAGTACCGTATATTCCAAACTATTATGACAACACCGTGGTTTGCTATTCCTACAGTAAATCTTTATCTCTTCCGGGTGAACGTATAGGCTATATTTTTGTTTCACCAAAGGTTAAGGATTGCAGTGATGTATATGCGGCTGTTTGCGGTGCGGGCAGAGCTTTAGGCTTTGTTTGTGCACCAAGTCTTTTGCAGTATACAGTAGCAGAGTGCCTGGGTCTTACGGGTGATATTTCTGCTTATGAGAAGAACAGAAATCTTTTATATAATGCTCTTACGGAATATGGCTATTCTGCCGCAAAGCCTGATGGTGCCTTTTATCTTTTCGTGAAATCGCCCGAAAAGGATGCTAATGCTTTTTGTGAAAAGGCTAAAAAGTATGATTTGCTTTTAGTTCCGGGAGAAGGCTTTGGCTGTCCGGAATATGTAAGAATCAGCTATTGCGTGAGCTATGAAATGATTGAAAAGGCTTTGCCTTACTTTAAGAAGCTTATTGAGGAATATAAATAATTTTTTCGAAGGAATGTGCTGTAAATGACCGAACTTGAAAGAGCAAGAAAGATTATTAATGATGTTGATAAACAGATGGCAACTCTTTTTGAGCAAAGAATGGACGCTGTCAAAACTGTTGCCGAATATAAACGCACGCATGGTATACAGGTGTGTGATAACGCACGTGAGGCGGAGGTTATAAAACGAAATTCAGCGCTTATCGCAAATGAGGATTATAAATCTTATTATATAAACTTTTTACAGCATAATATGGATATTTCAAAAAACTATCAGCACCGTTTGTTAGAGGGGATGCGTGTAGCGTTTAGCGGAGTTGAGGGTGCCTTTGCCAATATTGCCGCTAATAAGGTTTTTCCCGATGCGGCGGCTGTGCCTTATCCCGATTTTAAAACGGCATATAATTCTGTGGTTGAGGGCGAGTGTGACTGTGTAATTTTGCCTATTGAAAACAGCTATAACGGTGACGTGGGTCAGGTTATGGATTTAAGCTTTTTCGGTCCGCTTTATATTAATGGAATTTATGATATTGGTGTTGTACAAAACTTGCTTGCAGTAAAGGGTGCTGCATTGGAACAAATAAAGCAGGTAATAAGTCATCCGCAAGCATTGGGACAGTGCGCCGAATATATTAAAAAGCACGGATTTGAGACTATAGAGTCGGTTAATACGGCGGTTGCCGCAAAGCAGGTTGCCGAAATGGGCAGGCACGATATTGCGGCTATTGCAAGTGATGATGCGGCCGAAAGATACGGTCTTGAAAAATTGGAGGCACACATAAACGAGAGCAACAATAACACAACACGCTTTGCAGTGTTTTCAAGAAGTGCCAAAGCACCGTCTGACGAAGATAAGCATTTTATTATGCTTTTTACCGTTACTAATGAGGCAGGCTCTTTAGGTAAGGCAATTTCTATTATAGGCGAAAACGGGTTCAACCTTAAGGCACTTAAAAGCCGCCCCACAAAGGAGCTTGTTTGGAGTTATTATTTCTACGCCGAGGGCGAGGGTAATATAAACAGTGAAAACGGTAGAAAAATGCTTTCGGAGCTCAAAGAAAAATGCAGTGAAATTAAGGTTATCGGAAGCTTTGAAAAGGAAATAAGTTTGTAGGTGAATTAGTATGATACTTCCTGTAAAAACCTCTACAGGGGAATATAATATTGTTTTGGAACGCGGAGCGCTGAACCATTTGGGTGATTATTTATCTCTTGGGAGAAGAGTGCTTATAGTGACCGACAGCGGTGTGCCGAGTGAGTATTCTCAAATTGCGGCAAAGCAATGTGAAGAGCCGTATATTGTTACTATCCCACAGGGTGAGGCATCAAAGAGCTTTGAAAATTATAAGTTGTTACTTTCTAAAATGGTGGAATACGGATTCACAAGAACAGACTGTGTGCTGGCAGTAGGCGGCGGTGTTGTTGGCGACCTTGCGGGTTTTGTGGCGGCATCCTTTATGAGGGGTGTTGATTTTTATAATATTCCCACCACAGTATTATCGCAGGTTGATTCATCGGTTGGCGGTAAGGTTGCCATTGATTTTGGAGGCTACAAAAATATTGTCGGAGCATTTTATCCGCCAAGAGCTGTAATAATTGATTCCGATACCCTAAAAACGCTGGAGAAAAGACAGATTTCAAACGGACTTGCCGAGTCAGTAAAAATGTCACTAACTTCCGATAAGGAACTGTTCGAGTTGTTTGAAACAGAAGAAATACTGCCTAATATTGACCGTATTATCGAAGCTTCACTTAAAATCAAACGCTCTGTGGTTGAGAGAGACGAAAAAGAGGGTGGACTGCGTAAGATACTTAATTTCGGTCATACGTTGGCTCACGCTATTGAAAGCGAAAACGAAATGCAAAACCTTTACCATGGTGAATGCGTGGCACTGGGTATGCTGCCAATGTGCTCAAGCGAAGTGAGAGCAAGGCTTATAAGGGTTTTAGAAAAGCTTAATTTGCCAACCACAATCGATTACGATACCGATATTATTGTTGAAGCTATGCGTCACGATAAAAAAATGTCGGGTGAAGAAATTACAGTGGTTTATGTTGAAAAGGTTGGAACATTCAAAATGAAAAAAACACCTTTTTCTGAATTGGCAGAAGAATTTAAAGGGATGAAGCAGTAATGAAAAATACTATTGGACAAAACGTTTCGGTTACGATTTTCGGTGAAAGCCACGGTGCGGCTGTGGGCGCTTTAATTGACGGTTTAGCCCCCGGAATTGCGGTTGAAGAGGATTTTATCAGAAATCAATTGGATTTAAGAAGACCTGTCGGCAGTATTTCAACACCGAGAGCAGAGGCTGATAATTTTAGCATTTTGAGCGGTGTTTTTGAGGGTAAAACAACAGGAACACCTATTTGTATAGTAATTCCGAACCAAAACACAATTTCAAAGGATTACAGTGAAATAAGGAGCAAGGCACGTCCCGGTCACGCAGATTTTGCGGCACATGAAAAATATCACGGCTTTGAAGATTACCGTGGCGGCGGTCACTTTAGCGGAAGAGTTACCGCGGGAATTGTGGCGGCAGGTGCTATTGCTATTTCTGCTTTAAAAAACAAGGGTATTTCAATTGGTACACATATTTCACGTTGTGCAAACGTTGATGATGCGCCTTTTAATAATTATGAAACCCAAATTTCCGAAATTAACCAAAAGCAGTTTGCGGTTATTGATGACAGCAAGGCTACTATTATGACCGAGAATATATTAAAAGCCAAGGCAGAGGGTGACAGCGTTGGCGGTATACTTGAAACTGCGGTAATAGGTATGCCCACAGGTGTGGGTGAGCCATGGTTTGACGGCATAGAAAGCATTATTTCACGCGCGGTTTTCGGTATACCTGCGGTAAAGGGTATTGAGTTCGGCGCAGGCTTTAAACTTTCTGATATGCTTGGCAGCGAGGCTAATGACAGCTTTTATATTGATGGTGATGTTATAAAAACAAAAACCAATAATAACGGCGGCATAAACGGTGGTATTACTAACGGAATGCCCATAGTTTTCCGTACCGCTATTAAACCTACACCTACTATCGGCAAAGAACAGGAAACGGTTGATTTTATAGGTAATGAAGATACCGTCATTTCTGCAAAGGGTAGGCATGACCCCTGTATTGTTCACCGTGCACGAGTTGTGATTGACAGTATAGTGGCATTGGTGCTTTGTGATATATTATCGGGTAGATTTGGAACAGATTGGTTGGCAAAATAATGGAATACGGACTTATAGGAGAAAAATTAGGACACAGCTTTTCAAAAATTGTTCACGCTGAAATTGCAGATTATCAATATGAGCTTAAGGAAATAAAGCCGCAAGAGCTGGATTCGTTTTTTAAAAAAGCCGAATTTGCGGCAATAAACGTAACAATTCCTTATAAGCAGGCGGTTATACCATATTTGAGCTATATCTCCCCGGATGCAAAAAAAATCGGTGCGGTTAATACGGTGGTTAATAAGGGCGGCAGTCTTTACGGTTATAATACCGATTTTTTGGGGCTTAAAGCTTTAATAGAGTATGAGGGTATTGAGCTTTCAAAAAAGAAGGTTTTAATTTTGGGCAGTGGCGGAACCTCTAAAACAGCATTTGCTGTGGCAGAGAGCCTTGGTGCCAAGGAAATATACAGGGTCTCCCGAAGCGGCAAGGATGAGCTTATCACATATACCGAGGCTGAAAATGAGCACAATGATGCCGATGTTATAATTAATACCACCCCCTGCGGAATGTATCCTAATATTGGCAGTTCCGCTGTTGATTTGGATAAATTCAAAAATCTTTCGGGTGTGATTGATGCGGTTTACAATCCGCTTAATTCTTTTCTTGTAACAAAGGCAAAGGAAAAGGGAATAAAGGCTGCGGGCGGATTTTATATGCTTGTAGCACAGGCTTTTTTTGCCGCAGAGCTGTTTTTAGATAAGTGTCTTGATAAAGACCTAATAGAGGAAATTTATAAAAAGCTTTTTTTGGATAAAAGAAATCTTGTGCTTATAGGTATGCCCTCCAGCGGTAAAACCACTATCGGTAAGGCTTTGGCAGAAGAGATGTCAAAAAGCTTTTTTGACAGCGATGAGGAAATAGTTAAAAAAGCGGGTATGACAATACCTCAAATATTTGAAAAATACGGTGAGGAATATTTCAGACGCCTTGAAGCCGAGACGATCGCCGAGCTTTCACTTAAGCAGTCGGCAGTAATTTCTACAGGCGGCGGTGCGATTTTAAATAAAAGAAATTTGGAGCTTTTAAAGGAAAACGGTTTGGTGGTTTTTGTTGACCGTCCGCTTGATTTGCTTATTTCCACTGATGACCGACCGCTTTCAAGCAACAGAGAACAGCTCACCAAAAGATATAACGAAAGGTATAATATATACTGTAAAGAAGCCGATTTTAGGGTTATTAACGATTGTGAACTCCAGACGGTTATTCAAAAAATTAAAGAGGCGTTTTTAAATGAAAATTCTTGTAATTAACGGTCCGAATATAAATATGCTTGGAATAAGAGAGCCGGCGATTTACGGTAGTGAAAATTTTAATACACTTAATGAAAGCATTAAAAATTATTCTGCCGAAAGGGGCTTTGAGGTTAAGCTGTTTCAGTCTAATCACGAGGGTGATTTGGTTGATGAAATTCAAGCCGCATATAACAGCTTTGACGGTATTGTAATAAATCCTGCCGCCTATACACATACAAGTGTGGCTTTGCTTGATGCCTTAAAGGCTGTAGGTATACCAACGGTAGAGGTTCATATATCCGATGTTTCAAAGCGTGAGGATTTCAGACAGATAAGCTATGTCAGAAAGGCTTGCGTTAAAACCATTACAGGTCGCGGAATCAAGGGTTATATTGAGGCAATAGACTATTTGCTGGAAAATTACGGTGAGAATAAATGACGGTAAAAATTGAAAAATCTGTAGCTCGCGGCAGAATAACCGCACCGCCCTCCAAAAGTATGGCGCACAGGTATCTTATCTGCGGAGGACTGTCGGGCGGCAGTGTAATTAAAGGAATAGATTATTCAGAGGATATTAAGGCTACTTTGGGATGTCTTAAGGCATTGGGTGCAAAAATCGAAATAAATGACGGCGAGGTAGCACTTGGCGGAATTGATTTTAATAAAAGTGTAAATGGGGCTACGCTTTTCTGTAATGAGAGCGGTAGTACATTGAGGTTTTTTATCCCCATTTGTCTTCTTTTTGATTCTAAAATAACCCTTACGGGAAGTCAAAGGCTTTTCAGCCGCTCACTTTCGGTTTATGAGGAAATCTGCAAGGCACAGGGAATAATGTTTGCTAAAACCGAAAACAGTGTTACCGTTAAGGGAAGACTGCAAAGCGGTAAATATTCTGTAAGAGGGGATATTTCAAGCCAGTTTATAAGCGGACTTATGTTTGCTTTGTCACAGCTTCCGTCTGACAGCACAATCGAAATTGAGGGTGAAATTGAGAGCGGCTCATACCTTGGTCTTACAATTAAGGCTCTGGCAGATTTTGGGGTAAGAATCAGCCGTACCGATGAGCGCACAATTTATATAAAAGGCGCACAAACCTTCAAAAAGCGTGAGCTTACTGTAGAGGGTGACTATTCAAACGCCGCTTTTTTAGATGCGTTTAATCTTTTTGACGGCAATGTTATGGTAAAGGGACTAGACAGTAAAAGCGTTCAGGGTGATAGAGTCTACAGTGAGATTTTTAAACTGTTTCAGAACGGACGTCCTAAAATAGATATAACCGATTGCCCCGATTTGGCACCGATATTTATGGCAATAGCCGCCGCTAAAAACGGTGCTGTGTTTACAGGAACCAAACGGCTTAAAATTAAGGAGAGTGACCGTGGCGAAGCTATGAAGGCGGAGCTTGAAAAAATGGGAGCTTCCGTTTTAGTTGAGGAAAATAAAATCACTGTAAGGAAAAGGGCATTAAAGCCGCCCGCAGTTCCTCTTTTCAGCCATAACGACCACAGAATAGCAATGTCATTGGCTGTGCTTTTAAGTACACTCGGCGGTGAAATCGTCGGAGCGGAAGCAGTAGCAAAGAGTTATCCTCAATTTTTTAAGGATATTTTAGGATTAGGTATAGATGTAAAGGTGAAGGCAGAATGAAGTTAATAAAAAAGGTGAATATTTTGATAGTGGGCTTGGGTCTTTTGGGCGGCAGCTATGCCAAAGGTCTTAAAAAGCTTGGCTTCACTGTTAACGCAATAACAAAGGACAGATTTTCTATTGATTATGCAATGGAAAACGGAATAATAGATTTCGGCACAACAGATGTTAATCCCGATTTAATAGGGCAGGCAGATTTAGTTGTGTTTGCACTTTATCCGCATATTTTTGTAGAATGGATAAAGGAAAATCAGCAGTATTTTAAAAGCGGCGCTGTTATTACCGATGTTACAGGTGTTAAGGGCTGTATTGTTCATGAAATACAGTCGGTTTTGCGAAAGGATGTTGAATATATAGCGGCTCACCCAATGGCAGGTAAAGAGGTGTCGGGTGTAGTTAACAGCGATGATGCCATTTTTAAGGGGGCGAACTATATTGTTGTTCCTACCGAAAACAATACCCCCGAGGCGATTGAGCTTTGCCGAAATTTAGGTGAGCTTTTGGGCTTTAAGCAGGTGGCAGAGCTTGGTGTTGAGGAGCATGACCAAATGATAGCCTTTTTGTCACAGCTTACCCACTGTATTGCGGTATCGCTTATGTGCTGTAATCAAACAGAGGGGCTTGAAAGTTACACCGGTGACTCATTCAGGGATTTAACCCGCATAGCCCGTATTAATGACGAAATGTGGAGTGAGCTTTTTTTAAGCAACAAAAAACCGCTCCTTGAGGAAATGGAGCGGTTTAAGACAGCTTTTGATGAGCTTTATGAAAAAATCAAAAATGATGACCGTGACGGTATGCGTGAAATGATGCGCACCTCGACAGAGCGCAGAAAGCTTTTTGATAAAAAAGACAGATAACAGGTGATAAATATGAATTTGGATTTTAAAAGAAAATTACCGATACCACAGCAAATTAAAAGACGTTATCCGTTAACGCCTGAGCTTGAGGCTATAAGAGATCAACGTGCAAAGGAATTAAAGGATATATTTACAGGAAAAAGCAATAAGTTTGTACTTGTAATCGGTCCTTGCTCTGCAGATAACAGGGAAGCGGTACTTGAATATATTTCAAGACTTCGTACCGTGCAGACCGAGGTTAAGGATAAGCTTTTTATAATTCCTAGAATTTATACAAACAAGCCACGTACTACAGGTGACGGCTATAAGGGAATGCTTCATCAGCCCGACCCTGATGAGACCCCCGACATGCTGAAGGGAATAGTTGCTATAAGAGATCTGCACATGAGTGCATTAAGGGATTACGGCTTTACCTGTGCTGATGAAATGCTCTATCCCGATAATTACCGTTATCTTTCGGATATTTTGGCCTACGTTGCTGTAGGAGCGCGCTCGGTTGAAAATCAGCAACACCGCCTTACCGCAAGTGGAATTGAAGTGCCGGTTGGTATGAAAAACCCAACAAGCGGTGATCTTTCAATTATGATGAACTCTATAACCGCGGCACAGCACAAGCACACCTTTATATACCGTGGTTGGGAGGTTACGAGTGACGGCAATCCTTTAGCACATGCCATTATGCGCGGATACATCGATTATGCAGGAAAAAGTGTTTCTAACTATCATTATGAGGACCTTGCAAAGCTTGCTGATATCTATGCCGAATCAGGGCTATGTAACCCCGCAGCAATAGTAGACACAAACCATGCTAATTCGGGCAAAAGGTATCTTGAGCAGATAAGAATTGCAAAGGATGTTGTTTATAGCTGTAACCATAATAAGGATATCCGCAATATGGTAAAGGGTCTTATGATTGAAAGCTATATCGAGGACGGTGCACAAAAAATCGGTGAACACGTTTTCGGCAAATCTATTACCGACCCTTGCCTTGGTTGGGAAAAGAGCAAGGAGCTTATTTACACTATCGCAGATACATTAAGGTGATTTATCAAGATATGCTTTAGGTGATATACCAACAAGTCTGGTAAAGGTTTTTGAAAAATAAATATAGTCTACATATCCGCACATTTCACAAATACGATTAAGCGGTATGCTGCGCCCGTAAATTTCTATAAATTTACGGGCTTTTTTAATGCGTTCATTCGCTAAAAAAGCAACAGGGGAAAGCCCCATTTCTTTGGTAAAGCAATTTCTTATATAGTCCCTTGAATAACCGCTTTGATCTAAAAAAACAGACACATTAACATCGGGCAGGTTATAGCTTTGCTGAATTTCCTTTGCAATTTTATGAACGGCAGCTTTGGTTTGATTTTCGGTGTTTACATTTTCAATAAAGAAATGAGCAAAGGCTTCACAGAGCGAAGACAGTAGATTTTCACCGCCAAATCTGTTGTTATAAATAAGATTTGCAAGGGTTTTGCCTTCAAGATAGGAGTTGTCGTTTGTAAGTATTGGGCTGTCAAAATGCAGTAAATGCGAAAAGTTAGCACCAATAGAAATATTGCAAAAACCCTTTTCTGATACCGAGCCATGCGGTGTATCGGGCGGTACGGCAATTATACTGCCAACAGAAAAATCTATGTTTTTTTCATTCGTTTTAAGATACCCCGAACCGGAAATATAATACATAATTTCCCAATGACTATGTGTATGTAAAGGATATTTAATAGTATTTGGTTCAGTTTTGCTGATACTTATTTTCAATTTAATCACCTGTTTTATATTAACACAAATCTATGAATTATACAACATTTAATAGTTTTTTTACTATCTGCTGCTGTGTTTTAATAGTAAAATAGTCTTGAGGTGGTAAAAATGAAGAAATTCGAAGGATTTGAAAAGGGTATGGGCATTGGTGGTTGGCTTACCAATTACAAGCGCTTTAATGTTTTACCCCAGGATAAAAGGTACTGTTTAACAATTGGGGATTTTGAGCATTTTGAGAGATATATTTCCGAAAAAGATGTGGAATACATAGCTTCTTTAGGGCTTGACCATATACGTCTTGGCTTTGACCAACTTGTTGTTGAAGAAGGCCCGGGTGTTTACAGAGAAAATATATTCAGGCTTATTGATAATTTTATTGGTTGGTGTGAAAAATACGGACTTAATGTTGTACTTAATCTTCACAAGGCAATAGGTAATTACTGCGATATTAAAGAAGAAAAGGAACTGCTTGACGATGACACATTGCAAGATCGTTTTATAGATATGTGGTGCGCCTTTGAAAAGCGTTACGGCAATAAGCCGCTGGTAGCTTTTGAACTTTTAAATGAAGTAAGAGACGTTAATCCCGAGCTTTGGAATAATCTGGCAGAAAAGACCGTATTGGCTTTGCGTAAATTAAATAAGACACGCAAAATCATTATCGGTTCAATCAGTTGGAACGACCCTGCGTTTCTTAAGGATTTAAAGCTTTTTGATGATGAAAATGTGATCTACACATTCCATACCTACGCACCCTTTGAGTTCACTCACCAAAGAGGAGTGTTACAACCAACTACACTGTTTTATAATCGCGAAATGCCTTACCCCTCTGATATTGAGCGCTATCGTGATGCTCGGCTTGTAGGCTACGGGGAGACAAACGCCTATCCGGAGTTTGCACGAATGGATAAGGAATTTATAAAAAAATCGTTACAGCCTGCTGCCCATTTCATAAAACAAAACCCCGATAAAATACTTTGGTGCGGCGAGTTCGGAACTATTCGTCATGCTAATATTAAGTGGCGCGAAAACTGGATGCGTGATGTGATTTCCGTATTAAAGGAAAACGGTATTCCTTTTTGTGTGTGGAATTATTTGAGCACACCTAATGACGGCAACCGCTTTAGCCTGGTGGATGATGATAACCGCAAGATTTTAAGTGAGGAAATGGCTCGCATAATAAAGGGTGAAGTATAATGGTAAATATTTTATGGCTCATTTTTGCTGTAATGCTTGGCACAGGGAGAAGCGTATTTTCTAAAGGCATAAATTCAAGCGGTAAAAAAAGCTTTTATTTTAATCAGTTTTTATTGTTTTTAAGCGGTACAGTAGGAATATTCATCTTCAATATCAATGCTTTTCTGACCGCCACAACCACGACATATTTTTACGGAATACTATTTGGTATCGTAACCATTGTTGCACAATGGTGCTATACTGTGGCGCTCGGCAGAGGACCAACCTCAATTTGCGCTATGATATATTCTTTCGGATTTATTCTGCCTACAGTTTCGGGACCGATATTCTGGAACGAACCTTTTGGAGTTACAAGTTTTATTGGTATAGCTGTTGCGGTTGCGGCAATCATAGTATCAGCACTGACCGATAAAAAAGGTGACAAAAGGGGAATAGGCTTTGTACTGCCGAATATTGTTGCAATGCTGGCATCGGGCGGGCTTGGCCTTCTTCAAAAAATTCATCAGAAGTCTGCCGATGCAGACAATCTTGACGGATTTTTAGTTTCTGCGTTTTTGGTTGCAACCCTAATTTCTCTGTTTGCGGTACTTGTTTCAAGAAAAACAAAAGAAGAAAACATTTCAGTAAAAATACCGCCGTTGGCTGCCGGCGTGTGTTTTGGTCTTGTTAGTCTTGTTAACACAATGCTTGCCGGCAGAATGGATAGTACAATCCTTTTTCCGACCCTAAACATTGGTGTTATGATATCCTCAATGATAGCAGGTATTTTCATCTTCAAGGAAAAACCCACAAAACCTCAAATTATAGCATTCGCTTTAGGAATACTGTCAATTTTGATTTTGAGTATATAATTTTGATTATCCCGTTCAATAAACAATAAAGAAAGCTTCTGTTTTGGGGCTATCTTTATTGTTTTTTAAACTTTGAGCGCCAAAAAAGTATAAATTTTTGAAAATTTTTAAAAAAACACTTTACAACTTTATCTTAATAAAGTATAATGGCAACATAATAATTTAACAAAGGAGTTATTTTAAATGAAAAAGTTATTGGCAATTGTTCTCGCTCTGACATTGGTTTTCTGTTTTGCTGCTTGCGGTGAGGAAAAAACCTCTGGCGAAGAGGAGGCTAAAACTATCGTTGTAGGTTATACAATTTATAAGCCTATGAACTATCAGGATGAAGATGGTAAGCTTATCGGCTATGATACCGAGCTTGCTGAAAAGGTTTTCACAAATCTTGGCTACAGGGTTTTATTCCAAGAGATTGAATGGGACAACAGATATACCGATCTTGATTCCGGTACCATTGATTGCATTTGGAACGGCTTTACTTGCAACACCACTGACGATGATGGTGTTAGTCGTTCACAGAAGGTGGATTTTTCATATAACTATATGGAAAACCGCCAAGTAATAGTAATTAAGGACGATGCAAAGATTGCTGCCGCTGCTGATTTAAGCGGTAAGTTTGGTGCTGCTGAAAGCGGTTCCGCAGGTGAGACCTACGGTAAATCCTTTAAGGGAGCAAATATTAAGGGATTTGTAAAGCAGACCGAATGCCTTACCGAGGTTAAGGCAGGCACTGTTGATTTTGCTGTTGTTGACGCACAGCTTGCAAAGAGCTATTGCGGTCAGGGTGACTATGCAAATCTCAAAATAGTTGATACTCTTTCAAGTGAAGTTGAGTATTATGCTATAGGCTTTGAAAAGGGAAGCAAGCTTACGGCTAAGGTTAATGAGCAGCTCGAAAAATTAGGTGCAGATGGTACTATTGAAGCTTTAGCAGAAAAGTATAATGTTGAAACTACTGCTATTAAGGATTTTACTGACCAGAAATAATTGTTTGGAGTATACATATGTCATTTTTAGAAGTCACGGCTTTTTTGTTTGACGGCTTCAAAATATCTTTGCTTATCTTTGCGGTGACGCTGCTTTGCGGCGCACCGCTTGGTTTGCCTATAGCCTTTTGTTCAATGAGCCGTTTAAAGCCGATAAAAGCAGTTTCAAAGGTATTTGTTTGGATTATAAGAGGAATACCGTTGATGTTGCAAATTTTTATTATATATTATGTGCCCGGTTTGTTATTCAATTTTCAAATATTCAGCCGTATGGACCGTTTCTTTTATATAAACTACGGTGTATCCGATGCGGGACGAATAATTGCGGTAATGATAGCATTTATAATAAACTATGCTTGCTATTTTTCGGAAATTTATCGTGGTGGTATTGAAAGTATTTCAAAGGGTCAGTACGAAGCAGGCTATGTTTTGGGGCTTACAAAATCACAGGTATTTAAAAAGATAGTATTAAAGCAGGTTGTTAAAAGAATAGTACCCCCAATGTCAAACGAAATAATAACCCTCATTAAGGATACGGCGCTTGCCAACTGTATTGTGGTTTGTGAAATTATTAAGCAAGCCAAAGAGCTTGCCGCTACAAAAGCAATGGTTTGGCCGCTTTTCTATACGGGTGTTTTCTATCTTATTTTTGTGGGAATTTTAACTGTATTGTTAAACAAGTTAGAAAAGAAGCTTGATTATTTTAATTAAGGAGGGAAGGCAATGTCGGTTTTAAAGGTCAGCAACATTAAAAAAAGCTTTGGCAAGGTTGAGGTTTTAAAGGGACTAAGCTTTTCCTTAAATAAGGGTGAGGTTCTTTCTATTATCGGCTCTTCGGGCAGTGGTAAAACAACCCTTCTTCGCTGTATTAATTTTCTTGAGTTTGCCGATGAGGGTACAATTTCGGTAAACGACAAGCAGATTTTTGACGGCAAATCGGTAAAAAAGCTTACCGATAAAGAAATAAGGGAAAACCGTCTTCATTTCGGTCTTGTTTTTCAACAGTTTAATCTTTTTCCGCAGTATACGGTGCTTAAGAATATTACTTTGGCGCCCACTCTTTTAAACAGAGGAACTCCCGAAGAAATTGAGGAGAGGGCAAGGCAGCTTATTGAAAGGGTAGGGCTTTCGGATAAAATTGACCAATATCCCTGTCAGCTTTCAGGCGGTCAGCAACAACGTGTTGCTATTGCAAGAGCCTTGGCATTAGACCCCGATATTCTTTGCTTTGATGAGCCGACCTCTGCGCTTGACCCCGAGCTTACGGGTGAGGTTTTAAAGGTTATACGTGACCTTAAATCGTCAGACAGCACAATGATTGTTGTAACCCACGAAATGGAGTTTGCACGCAATGTGTCTGATAAGGTTATCTTTATGGCGGACGGTGTAATTGAAGAAATAGGAACACCCGAAGAGGTGTTCGGTAACCCCAAATCTCAAAAAACCAAAAGCTTTCTTATGAAGGATATTGAGTTCAATGCAAAATAAAAAAGCTGATGAAAAAATGATTGATGAGCTGTTTGGGCTTGTGGCTTCTCTTGAAACTAAAGAAGATTGCCGTAAGCTCTTCGGGGATTTGTGTACCGTTAAGGAAATTGAACAGATGGCGCAAAGGATTAAAGCCGCAAAGCTGTTGCTTGAGGGTAAAACCTATCAGCAGGTGACAGAGCAGTGTGATATTTCCTCCGCAACCTTAAGCCGAGTGTCGCGCTGTGTACAGTACGGCGAAGGCTATAATGAGTTTTTGAAACCAAAATAGAAAACAACACCTTTTAGACCAAACGGCTTAAAAGGTGTTGTTTTTTAATACTTGTGCTTTTTGGGAGTTTCAACCTCTAAAAAGGTTGTATTATTATATTTTTCTTTTACTTTATCGCTGAAAACAAAATCGCTTATTATGTAATCAACTTTAGATAAATCAAAAAGTATGCGTTTGCCGTCAACATCAATCTTTTGGTGGTCTGCAAGGTAAAAAACCTCTTTTGAATTTTTTTGCATGGCATTGTGTAAGTGTTGGTATGCGTTACTGCCTGCGATTACACCGTCGTTTGAAATTCCACCTGTTGAAAAGAACATTTTATCTGCTCTGTAATGAGATGCCTGTTCGGTGGTGTCGGGACCGCCTAACATATAGGGTATCTCAATTATTTCGCCGCCAAGACATATACATTTTATGTTATGCTCACTTAAAAACGAGGCAAGCATCATATTGTTAGTGATAACGGTAAGCTCTTTTTTCTCTGTTATATACTGACCGATACACTGCGTTGTGGTGGATGCGTCAATAAAGATTGTGTCACCGTCATTAATAAATTCTGACGCCCTTTTAGCAATAACGTTTTTCACAGGGCGCATTTTATGATATCGAAAAACAAGAGGAACACCCTTGTTTTCCACAAGCTCGGCGCCTCCGTAATGGCGGCGGATAAGCTTTTGTTTTTGCAAATCATTTAAATCTCGGTTTATAGTTGCCGTGCTGTAGTGAAGCTTTTCGGTAAGATATTTTACCGTTACATACCCCTCGGACTTTAGAAAATCCAAAATAATATCCGCTCTTTTTTTGGACAACAAAAACACCCCTATCAAATGAGAAAAAATGAGAAATTTGAAATATTTTAAACCTATATTGCAAATTTTTGATAATTTAATATAATAATATCAGTTACCTTCGGGATTGTCAAGGATGTGGTTAAATGAAGGATTTGACAAGCGGAAATATTTATAAGAATTTCTTTGTTTTTGCGTTACCTATGGTGCTTGCAGGTGTGCTTTCGCAGATGTATCATACAATTGATACAATAATTGCAGGTAAGCTTATTGGGGACAATGCTCTTGCGGCAATAGGTGCAACCTCGCCGTTTATGAGTTTTACAAATTCTTTCTTTTGGGGATATTCCTGCGGTATCGGTATTTATGTTGCAAATCTTTTCGGTGCTAAGAAATATTTCAGAGTCAAGAATGTAGTGACAAATAATCTTTGGTTTGTTTCTTTTGTAATAGTACTTATAAGCGTTTCTACGGTGGTTTTTAAGGACTTTCTTTATTCCTTTTTGCAGATAGATCCTAAAGTTCTCAAAGATGCGGATGTTTATTTTACCATTTGTGTTTTGGGTAATGTTTTCTTGTTGCTTCAGAATACATTTCTTCAGATAATGAACGGTTTGGGAGACGGCTCTTATCCGCTGAAAATGTCACTACTGTGTGCTGTCATTAATATTGCGGGCAATATTTTTACCGTAACAAAGCTTAATATGGGGGTAGCGGGGCTTGCCGTATCGTCCGTTGTTTCGGCGGTTATTGTTGTGTTATTTTATTTAATTAAGCTTCGGAAATGTTTCAAGATAATGCAGTGCCACAATCATAAATCTTTAGTTAGCCGGCGAGTGATAAAGGAAACCTTCCATTATTCCCTTCCTACTATGGTGCAACAGTCAATTATGTATTTTTCGTCTATGGTATTGTCACCTATAGTAAACGGTATCGGCAGTACTGCAACATCAAGCTACACGGTGATTTTAAGAGTATATGATATTAATGCGGCAATTTATCAAAATTCTGCCAAAACCATAGGCAGTCATACTGCACAGTGCTATGGGGCTAAAAAGTATAATAGAATAAAAAAAGGATTTTATGTAGGAGTACTTCAAAACATAATATTCCTTATACCGACTTTATTTGTATGTGTATTTTTCCCACGGCAGGTGTGTGGACTGTTCTTTGGTGATAATGCCTCAAAATTAGCGTTTGATTATTCGGTAGCATTTTTAAAATATTTTATGCCTTTCATAGTTCTTAATGTTTTGGCTAACGCGTATCATAATTTTTTCAGAGCTATAGACCAAATGAAAGCTCTGCTGATAGCTACTTTGGCAGGCTCGGCGGCAAGAATAATTTTCAGTGTGATATTTGTTAAATTTTTCGGGTATTACGGTATATTTACAGGATGGGTAATGTTTTGGGTATTAGATGCGGCTTTCGGCTTGTTGTTCTACCGTTTTGGAAGCTGGCGAAAAGAAATAAAATAGTGTTTTAGTAAAAAAGACTTGACATTTTGCAAAAACGGTATATAATAGAAAGCACAATGAAGCAGAACGTTATGCGTCCTCACCCTCAAGCGCTTGAGCTAAAGGGTCAATAAGATTTCGTTAAAGTTTTATTTTACGGTATTCTTATGCGTGGGCGTTATTGCGTCCACGCTTTTGTTTTAAGGCTGTTTTAACAGCCACCTATTTTGGAGGTGTATCAACATTAGCAGTAAAGAACTTGCCATAAACGAAAATATTAAATTCAAGGAAGTTCGCACAATTTCCGCCGACGGTTCACAGCTTGGTATAATTTCGGTTGAAAAGGCTTTGGAGGCAGCTTATGCCGCAGATCTTGATTTGGTTTGCATTTCTCCTAATGCCGAGCCGCCTGTTTGTAAGATTATGGATTACGGTAAATACCGTTTTGAGCAGGCAAAGCGCGAAAAAGAAGCCAAGAAAAACCAAAAGGTTATGGATGTTAAGGAGGTCCGTTTGGGTCTCAGCATTGATGTTCATGATTTTGAAACCAAGGGCAAGCACGCCATCCGCTTTTTGCAGGACGGCGACAAGGTTAAGGTTTCAATCCGTTTCAGGGGCCGTGAGCTCGGTCATCCGGAAATAGGTCTTGATACTATGAACCGCTTTGCAGAGTATTGCAAGGACTATTGTTCTGTGGAAAAGCCTGCTAAAATGGAAGGACGTAATATGCTTATGTTCCTCAGCCCAAAATCAGGTAAATAATCGTTGTAAAAAATATAGGGAGGACTTAACAATGCCTAAGATTAAAACACACAGTGGCGCCAAGAAACGCTTTAAGCTTACAAACACCGGTAAGGCTAAGAGACCCCATCCTTTCAACCCACACATTCTCAACAAGAACACAACAAAGCGTAAGAGAAATCTTCGCAAGACCGTAACTGCTGACGTAACAAATGTATCAGCAATAAAGAAAATGATTCCTTATAAATAAGGAAAGCTTGAAAGTGGAGGTAAACACAAATGGCACGTGTTAAAGGTGCGTTAGCAACACGCAAAAGAAGAAAGAAGATATTAAAGCTCGCAAAGGGCTATTTTGGTGCTAAATCCAAGCTCTTTAAAACCGCTAAAGAAGCTGTAATGAAGTCCGGCAACTATGCTTATGTTGGTCGTAGACTTAAGAAGCGTGATTTCCGTCGTCTTTGGATTACACGTATTTCTGCAGCTTGCAAAATGAATGATATGAACTATTCATCATTTATGAACGGTCTTAATAAGGCTGGCGTTCAGATCAACCGCAAAATGTTGGCTGATTTAGCTGTTAACGATGCAGCAGGCTTTGCTACTCTCGTTAAGGCTGCTAAAAAGGCACTCGAAAAATAATTTTTCTCGCCAGAGATTTCCTCTCTGGCGACTTTTTCATTTTTAAAAGGCATTATTTTTCTAAAAAGGAGGGCTTATTTTGAAGTGCTTTAAGGAAATTACAAGCAAAGAAAATTCACTTATCAAGCTTACTTCGCAGCTTCAAGGCTCTGCAAAGGCGCGAAAAGAAAACGGTCTTTTTGTGCTTGAGGGACTGCGTATTTGCTTTGACGCATTTGATAACGGAATTCGGTTTGATAAGTTAATTGTCTCTGAAACTGCCTTTAAAAAATATGCTTTGGAGGTTGAAAAACTCTCGGAAAAAGCGGCAGAATGTTATAAAATTCCTGATAATCTTTTCAAAAAAATAAGCGATACAACCTCTCCGCAGGGCATAATTGCAGTGGCCCAAATTCCACAGAATAACACCGCTTTTGTAAACAAAAACGGAAGATATATTGCTCTTGAAAATATTGCTGACCCTTCAAATTTAGGTGCTGTTTCAAGAACGGCGGAGGCACTTGGCGTCTCGGGTATAATCCTTTCTTCAAACGGGTGTGATCCCTATTCGCCAAAGGCATTACGTGCTTCAATGGGAACACTTTTAAGAATGCCTGTAATAGTTTTAAGTGATTTTTCTTCCCAAATAAAAGAGCTTGGTCTTAAAGCTTATGCTTGCGTGGTTGACAGTGATGCTTTGCCTGTTACCGATATAAAATTTGGTGACGGTACTGTGCTTATAATCGGAAATGAAGCTAACGGTATTACTGATGAAACCAAGGCGACAGCAAGTGAAAAAATAACGATTCCTATGAGTGGAAGGGCAGAATCTTTAAATGCGGCGGTAGCGGCAGCAATTACGATGTGGGAAATGATGAAGTGATAAAGTATTATATTTGGCTACAAACAGCGCTTGGTGCAGCTAACCCAAGAGCCGTAACGGCACTACAGTATTTTGGTACTGCAAAAGAGATTTTCGAAGCTGATAATGATAAGAGACTTGCGGCGAAAATTTTTACAAAAAAGGATATATCTCGTTTAGAAGCGGTATCTCTTAAGGATGCACTCGAAATTATGGCCCAGTGTAAGGATGCCGGCATTGAAACAATACCTTACGGCAGTGAAAAATATCCCTTCTGCCTTTCGGTTATACCCGATGCTCCTGTTGTACTTTATGTTAAGGGTAAAATGCCCGATTTTGATAACACACCTGCCATTGCAATAGTGGGTCCCAGAAAGGTGAGCGAATTTGGCAAGCGTGCGGCATATTCTTTGAGCTTTCGTACGGCGGCTTCCGGCATAACTGTTGTCAGCGGCGGTGCATTGGGCACTGATACCTATGCTCATGCAGGTGCACTTAAGGCAGGCGGCGCAACTGTGCTTTGTCTTGGTTGCGGAATTTGCAGTGACTACCTGCCCGAAAATGAAAAATTAAGAGCTTTGGTTAGTGAAAACGGATGCCTTATTAGCGAGTATCCGCCTAAAACCCCTGCATCAAGGTATACCTTTCCCGTAAGAAATCGAATAATGTCGGCACTCAGTCTCGGGACGGTTGTTATTGAAGCGGGAGCACGCAGTGGTGCGCTTATAACTGCCCGCCATGCTTTAGAACAGGGTAGAGATGTTTTTGTGATTCCGGGCCAGCCTAACGACAAAGGCTACGAAGGTTCTAATCAGCTTTTGCGTGACGGCGCAAAGCCCCTTCTTGATGTGAGTGATATTTTTAATGAATATATTCTGCGGTTTCCTGATAAAATCAATATAGAGCAAG